>NZ_JBHWBP010000184.1:0-14461 GCF_042735575.1 Streptomyces sp. NPDC059564
CGTGGGCAGCAGCAGGGTGGTGCGGTCGCGGACCACGGTGAAGGGCTGTTCGGCGTCGAACGCGGCGGTCGCCTCGACGCCCTCCTCGCTCCTCCGCCCCCGGCTCGCCCGTGCGGATCGGCGGCTCGCCGGTGCCGATCGGGCCCGGTCCGCGCGCCACGGCCTCGGCCGCGGCCGGCGGGCAGCGCGGCGGGCAGCACGGCGGCGCCGCCGACTCGGCGACCGGCTGGGTCCGGCCGCCCTCGGGCAGCTCCGCGGCCTCCGCCGTGGTGCCGGTCCCCTCGCCGTCCTCTTCCCCCTCGTCCTCGGTCCCGGCGCCCGGCCCGTCCCCGGACAGCGGCCGCTGGCGGCCGTGGCGCTTCCGCATGTCCAACGAGGTCTGGGGCACCCCGACCGTCGCGGGCGACCTGCTCTACGTCACCTCCTTCGAGGTGCACGCCCTGGACGTCGGCAGCGGCCGCCGCCAGTTCAAGACGCGCGACGTCGCCTGGTCCATGGCGGTGGCCGACGGCCGCATCCACGCCTCCGACGGCCCCTCCCTCTACGCGCTCGACGCCGCCGACGGCTCCGAGCGGTGGCGGCTGTCCACCGACGCCTGGGTGTACGCCCTGCGCGCCGGCCGGGGCACCGTCGTCACCGCCACGCGCGGAGGCGGCGTACAGGGCTGGGAGGCCTCGAACGGTCAGAAGCTGTGGGAGCTGACCGGGGCCCAGTCCGACTTCGAGACCCCGGAGGCGGCCCCCGTCCTGCACGACGGCACCGTCTACGTGTGGCAGGACGCCCGGCTGCGCGCCCTCGACGCCCGCTCCGGCCGGGAGGCCTGGTCCTACCCGGTCGGCGACGCGGCGTCCTGCGGCAACGTCCCGGTCCGCGTCACCGCCGCCCCCGACGGCAACGTCTACGTCAGCGCCGGCACCCGGGTCCTGTCCATCGACCGGGCCTCCGGCCGGGTCCGCTGGCACTTCGAGGCCCCGGCCGTGTTCCTGGCGCCGCCGGCCTTCGCCCCCGGCCCGGCGGTGACCGGCGGCGGGGTCTACCTCGCCGACTACCTGGGCACCGTCTACGCCCTCGACGCCGCCACCGGCAAGGACCGCTGGCGCATCGCCACCGAGCCGCGCCCGGCGGCGGACCCGGTGCTGGTGGCGGGCGGCAACGTGCACCTCGGCGCGGGCAGCGCGCTGTACACCCTCGACGCGGTCACCGGCACCCCGAAGTGGCGGTTCGCGGCGGGCGGCGAGATCACCGGCTCCCCGGTGGTCGCGGACGGCCGGGTCCACTTCGGCTCCGCCGACCACTGCCTGTACACCCTGGACGCGGCGGGCGGCCAGCTGCGCTGGAAGCTGGCCACGGGCGGCGAGATCACCGGCGCCCCGGTGGCGGAGGCGGGCGTGGTCTACGCGTGCAGCAAGGACCGCTGCGTCTACGCCCTGGACGCGGCGAAGGGCACGGGCACCCGTACGACCTCCTGACCTCCTGAGGGTCGCCTTACGCGGTCCCCGTAAGGCGACCCGCCCCCCTCCAGGTAGCGCACGGCACCAGGAGTGACAGGATGGACCCCATGAGCAACGTCTTCTTCGACATCACCATCAACGGCGCCCCCGCCGGCCGCATCGTCTTCAACCTGTTCGACGATGTCGTCCCGCAGACCGCCCGCAACTTCCGCGAGCTGGCCACGGGCCAGAACGGCTACGGCTACGCGGGCTCCGGCTTCCACCGCGTCATCCCGCAGTTCATGCTGCAGGGCGGTGACTTCACCAACCACAACGGCACCGGTGGCAAGAGCATCTACGGCGAGAAGTTCGCCGACGAGAACTTCAACCTGAAGCACGACCGCCCGTACCTGCTGTCGATGGCGAACGCCGGCAAGAACACCAACGGCTCGCAGTTCTTCATCACCACCGTCCTCACCCCGTGGCTCGACGGCAAGCACGTCGTCTTCGGCGAGGTCGTCTCGGGCCAGGAGCTCGTCGACCAGATCGAGGCCCTCGGCTCCCAGTCCGGCGCCCCCAAGGGCAAGGTCGAGATCGCGGCCTCCGGCGTCGTCGACGCCGCCTGACCCCTCCCGCCCGGCCGGTCGGCCCCGCCCCCACCGTGGGCCGGGGCCGCCGCCATGCCCGGCCCCGGAATCCGCCTACCGCCGCCCGGTGTCAGCTGTACGCGGATCGGTGTGTCCGTTGTCAGAGGCTGCTGGCAGCATCGGCGCCATGAACGTCATCCGTACCACTCCGCCGCGGCCGGTCGACGTCACCGCGGTCTTTCCTCAACTGGCCCCGCTGGCACGCCCGGCGATCCGGTTGCATCCCCGCCCCGGGTCTCCGTCGCCGCACGACAGTTCGGTCGGCGGGCCGCTGCTGTGGCCCGCCGACGAGCCGTGGCCGTACTGCGACGAGTCGCACGACCAGGCGGGCGAGCTGTACGAGGCGTACGAGGTGCGCGCCGGCGAGGACTACGAGTGGCACGACGGTCCGAACCCGATGGTGCCCGTCGCCCAGCTGTACGTGCGCGACATACCCCTGCTGCGACCGCCCGGTCAGGCCGATCTGCTCCAGGTGCTGTGGTGTCCCTTCGAGCACGAGCCGGACTGCAAGCCTCCGACCGCGCTGTTCTGGCGATCCTCCGCCGAGGTCACCCACACCCGCGCCGCGCCGCCCGGCCCGTTCGCGGTGGAGTACGACGGCTACGTGCCGCGGCCGTCCGTGCTGGCGCCGGAGCGGATCACCGAGTACCCCAACCCCATGGATCTGAGCAAGGAGCTACGGGCACCGCTCAACGACTGGAGCCGGTGGCAGGCGGCCGGATCCGGTGTGGACAGCCGCTGGGCCCCCTACCCGGAGGAGTTCTACGGGAACGAGCTGTCTCTCGCCCCCGGCTGGAAGGCCGGCGGCTGGCCCCCGTGGGGCCTCACCGATCCCATCGCCCGGTTCTGTGCCACCTGTGACGCCGGCATGGTCCCGCTGCTGACCATCGCCTCGAGCGAATGGAGCGGCAACAACCACGGCTGGATCCCGTACGAGGACCAATCCACCACCCCGCACAGCGGAGACGTCGATTGGAACCCGCCCCGGGTCCAGATCTCCCGGGGCAACCATCTGCAGCTCTACGTCTGCCCGGAGTCCCCGGAGCATCCGCACGCGTCCCTGATCCAGTGAGCCGTCAACCACGGGCTCCAGCCGCCATGTGACGTCAGCGGGCGGTGCGGGCCGATTGGACGCGGGTGCGCAGGGCCGCGTTCATCGCGGTGAAGTTGCGCGCGGTTCCCTCCAGCGTCTTGCCGAGGAAGGGGACCAGGAGTCCCCTGAAGCGCTCGCCGTGCTCCAGCCGGGTGGTGCGGCCCGGGCCCTCGGAGAGGCGGAAGTAGTGCTCCCCGTCGAAGAGCCCGCGGACGAGGAAGCGGCCGACCCAGCGGAACTCGACGGCGGGCGCGACCACCAGGACGGTCGGCCGGAAGGTGGTCGGCCTGCCCGACTCCGGATACATGGTCAGGTCCAGCCGCGCGCCGGGCACCACTTCGCCGGCGGCTTGCCGGATGAACGGGTTCCAGGTGCAGTAGCGGGGCAGGTCGGTCAGCGTCGCCCAGACCTCTTCGGGCGTCGCGTCGATGGTGATCTCGGTGGCGATGGTGCGCACTGGTGCCGTGCTCCTCGTGATGGGTCGGTGCTCACCGAAGGGACGCGGGGGTGTGCGGCTGCCGCCGGGTTCGGGTGTCGGGATGGAACCACGGATCGGGGGGTGGGTGGTGGGGGTGGGGTGCGTCTTCGCTGGTGGCGGAGAGAGTGGAGGGTGAACGTCCGGTTGTGGGGTGGCGTATCGGGATACGTCGGGCGGGGTGTGGGAGCAGCGCCGGACGCTCGCCGGACGGCTTGATAGCGTGGCCCGCCATTGGCCGCAGGGGGAGGGGTTCACGACATGTTCGCGGGACGGGGAACACGCCGCGCCAGGTTCGGTGTGGTGCTGGTGGCCGTGGTGCTGGCGCTGACCGGGTTCTCGACGAGCGGCGGGAGCAGCGGCAAGAAGAGCAGCAGCGGCGGGGGCGGCTGCTCCAGCTCCAAGAGCAGCAAGAAGAGCAGCAGTAGTAGTACGACCAAGAAGAATTACGGGAGTGGGGGGAGCGCCACTGCCTCGCCCACGCCCTCGGCCTCGGCCACCGGCGGCGTCGCCACCGCCGTCGTGGCCTCCTGCGGGGACGCCACCCAGCCCTCCACCACCGTCGACGTCACCTCCCTGCTCGGCCGGAAGGCGACCTTCGAGGTGTCGATGTACCGCGAGGAGGCCGGCGGAGCGATCATCGAGACGGCCTCCGGGAAGATCACCCTGGACGCGCGGGCGACCGGTACGACCACCATCGCGATGAACCAGCCCGGCCGTGCCGGTGACGTGTCGAAGTGCCGGGTCAGTGCCGTGCACGTGGTGGCGGACGCCTCACCCAGCGCCTCCACCTCCACGTCCACCTCCACCGGCGGTTCCGGTACCGGCAAGCCCGGCTCGAAGTCCACGCCCAAGCCCACCCCCAAGGCCACCAAGACCCGCAGCTGATCAGCGCAGGCGGAACTCCGTGCCCGGGCGCCGGGACCCGAAGAGCTCCGCCTGACGCTCCGGCGCCAGGTTCCCCAGCGCGATCAGCGCCGGAGCCTGGGACAGCGCCTGCTGGAGGGCCGCCTGCTTCGCCGACCACAGCGCCCGCACCGTCCCCTGCACCGCCTCCGTCGGGAACTCCGCCAGGGTCCGCGCCGACCGCAGCGCCGCCTCCAGGAGTTCCCCGGGCTCCGCCAGCTCGGAGACCAGGCCGATCTCGTGCGCCCGCCGCGCGGAGAGCCGTTCCGCCGTCCCCATCAGGGACATCCGGGCGACCTCCCCGAACGGCATCCGCTGCGCCATGTACACCGCCTCGTAGGCGCTGACCATCCCGTACGTCGTGTGCGGGTCGAAGAACGTGGCGGACGAGGAGGCGACGATGAACTCCGCCTCGCCCAACAGGTAGAAGGCCCCGCCGCACGCCATGCCGTTGACGGCGGCGATCATCGGCTTCCACAGGTCGTTGGCCTTCGGGCCGATGGTGAGGAGCGGGTCGTCGACCGAGTAAGGGGACGCGGGCTGCGCCACCTCCACGCCCCGGTCGACGCCGGTGCAGAACGCGGCCGTTCCCGCGCCCGTCAGCACCACCGCCCGCACCGAGTCGTCGTAGCGGAACTCCCGCCACACCGCGCCCAGTTCACCGGCCACGGCCAGGTCGATCGCGTTGTGGCGGCGCTCCCGGTCCAGGGTGACGACCGCGACCCCGCTCTTCTCGTCCCGCTCCACCCGCAGCGTCATGCCTTCTCCAGGACCCAGCGCGGCACGCTCACCCCACCGGTCTCGGCGAAGACCACCTGGACCCGGGCGCCGATCCGCAGCCGGGCCGGGTTCACCGAGTTCAGCGGGGCGTCGGCGGAGGTGACCAGGTTCCCCGCGAGCCGGATCCGCGGATCCTCGGCGAGCTCCACGAGGATCACGTTGTACGGGGCCTGCGCGGCGTACGCGGGCAGCAGCGGCGGGTGCGGCTGTACGTAGGACCAGATCCGGCCCCGCCCGCTCATCGGGCGCCACTCGCTGTCGAAGGACTGGCAGTGCGGGCAGCAGGGGCGCGGCGGGAAGCGCAGCCGGCCGCAGGCGGCGCAGGCCTGGACGCGGAGTTCGCCCCGGGCGGCGTACTCCCAGAAGGGGGCGCCGTCCCCGTCGGGTACGGGCAGGAGCAGCCCCTCGGCGGATGCGGATGCGGATGCGGTGGTGGCGGTGGTCGTCGTCATCGTCGGCTCCTCAGGCGCGCAGCAGGATCGCGGACGTCGGGACACCCTCGCCCGCCGTCACCAGGCAGGTCGCGGCGTCCGGAACCTGGGCGGTGGAGATGCCGCGCAGCTGCTTGACGCCCTCGTTGATCAGGTTGAAGCCGTGCACGTACGCCTCGCTCAGCCCGCCGCCGCCGGTGTTGATCGGCAGCCGGCCGCCCATCTCCAGCGCCCCGCCCTCGGTGAAGGCGGCGCCCTCGCCGCGCCCGCAGAAGCCGTAGCCCTCCAGGGAGAGCGGGATCAGGGGGGTGAAGGCGTCGTAGATCTGGGCGACGTCCACGTCGTCCGGGCCGAAGTCGGCCTGCTTCCACAGGTGCCGGGCGGCGGTCCAGGCGGGGCCTGTGAGGGGGTCGTCGTTCCAGTAGTTGACCATGCCGTGGTGCTGGGCGGGCAGGCCCTGGGCGACGGAGTGGACGTAGACGGGCTTGTGGCGGCAGTCCCGGGCGCGCTCGGCGGAGACGATCACGCAGGCCAGGGCCCCGTCCGTCTCCAGGCAGTTGTCGAAGAGGCAGAGCGGGTCGCTGATCATGCGGGAGGTCATGTACATCTCGCGGGTCAGCGGGCGCTCGTACATCATGGCGGCCGGGTTCTCGTTGGCCCGGTTGCGGCAGGCCATCGCGACGTTGAAGAGGTGGTCGCGGGTGGCCCCGTACTCGTGCATGTAGCGGCGGGCCAGCATGCCGATCTCGTCGGCGGGGCGCAGCAGCCCGAAGGGGCGGGTCCACTGGCCGGGGGTGGGCAGCTGGACGGCGGTGTTCTTCCAGGGGCGGGGGCCGGAGCCGCGTTTGCGGGAGCGCCAGGCGACGCCGACGGTGGCCTGGCCGGTGGCGACGGCGGAGGCGAGGTGGCCGACGGTGGCGCAGGAACCGCCGCCGCCGTAACCGATCTTGGAGAAGAAGGTGACGTCGCCGGCGCCTATGGCCTTGGCGACCTCGACCTCGTCGGTCTCCTCCATGGTGTAGGAGGCGAAGGCGTCGACCTCGGAGGGCGCGATGCCCGCGTCGGCGAGCGCCGCGAGGATGGCCCGGCAGGCCAATTCCTTTTCCGACGTGGGCAGTTGTTTGGCAAAGGCGGTCTGGCCGATGCCGACGATTGCCGTAGCGTCCTTGAGCGTTGCCGCCATCGCCACCTCCGGGGGTGCGGTCGCCAGTGCTGACAGCCGCGAAGGCTACAGCTAATCTGACGGATAGTCAGCTACTGGGATCGCGGGGAGGGGCGGGCGATGGACGAAGGCGCGGGCGCGGAGGGGTTCGGAGACGCACGAGGAGACGTACGAGGGGACGCACGAGGGGACGTACAAGGGGACGCACGAGGAGACGCACGAGGAGACGGGCGCGGGGCGGGAACCGGGCCCGGAACCGGGGTGGCAGCCGGGGCCGTCGGGAGCACCGGCGTTCCGGACGCCCCCGACACCCCCGACCCCCGCGGCGATCTCCGCTGGGGCACCATCGCCGCCCTCGTGCGCGACGCCGCCGACCGCTACGGCGACCGGGAGGCCGTGGTCGACGGCCGGGTCCGCGTCGGCTACGCCCAGCTCGGCGAGCGCGTCGAGCGCGCGGCCGCCGCCTGCCTCGCCGCCGGGGTCGAGCCCGGCGACCGGGTCGCCGTCTGGGCGCCCAACACCCTGGAGTGGATCGTCTCCGCCCTCGGCGCCGTCTCCGCGGGCGCGGTGCTCGTCCCCCTCAACACCCGCTTCAAGGGCACGGAGGCCGCGTACGTCCTCCAGCGCAGCCGCGCCCGCCTGCTGTTCGTCACCGGCACCTTCCTCGGCACCTCCTACGTCGCCTCCCTGCGCCGCGCCGCCGCCGAAGGCCCCGGCACCGGGCCCCTGCCCGGCCTGCCGCACCTGGAGCAGGTCGTGGTCCTCGCCGACGACGCCCCGGAGGACTTCCGCACCTGGAAGGACTTCCTCGCGGGCGGGGACACCGTCCCCGCCGCGGCCGTCCGCGCCCGCGCCGAGGCGATACGCCCCGACGCCCCCTCCGACATCATCTTCACCTCCGGCACCACCGGCAGCCCCAAGGGCGCCGTCATCACCCACGCCCAGACCCTGCGCTGCTACGCCGTGTGGAGCGAACTCGCCGGGCTGCGCGAGGGCGACCGCTACCTGATCGTGAACCCCTTCTTCCACACCTTCGGCTACAAGGCCGGGATCATCGCCTGCCTGATGCGCGGGGCCACGATGGTCCCGCAGCCCGTCTTCAACGTGGACACCGTCCTCGCCAACATCGCCGCCGAGCGGATCTCCGTACTCCCCGGCCCGCCCACCCTCCACCAGTCCCTCCTCGACCACCCGCAGCGCGACCACCACGACCTGTCCGCCCTGCGCCTGGTCGTCACCGGCGCGGCCGTGGTCCCCCTGCAGCTCGTCGAGCGGCTCCGCGCCGAGCTGCACATCGCCACCGTCCTCACCGCGTACGGGCTCTCCGAGGCCAGCGGCATCGTCAGCATGTGCCGCCGGGGCGACCCGGCCGAGGTGGTCGCCGAGACCTCGGGACGCGCCATCCCCGACACGGGGCTGCGGATCGCCGGCCCCGACGGCACCGCGCGGCCCGACGGCACCGCGGGCGAGGTGTGGGTCCGCGGGCACCACGTGATGCGGGGCTACTTCGAGGACCCGGACGGCACCGCCCGCGCCATCACCCCCGACGGCTGGCTGCGCACCGGCGACGTCGGGGTCCTGGACGAGGGCGGCAACCTCCGCATCACCGACCGGATCAAGGACATGTTCATCGTCGGCGGCTTCAACGCCTACCCCGCCGAGATCGAGCAACTCATCGGCCTGCACCCGGACATCGCCGACGTCGCCGTCGTCGGCATCCCCGACCCCCGGCTCGGCGAGGTCGGCAAGGCGTACGCGGTGCGGCGCCCCGGATCGGTCCTCACCGCCGACGACCTGATCGCCTGGTCCCGCCGGGAGATGGCCAACTACAAGGTCCCCAGGGAGGTGGAGTTCGTCACGGCCCTCCCGCGCAACGCGAGCGGCAAGGTCCTGAAGACCGAGCTCAGGGCCCGTCGTCAATCCGTGGAGGAACCACCGGACTTGACGTTCGTGAACCGGCCATGACAGGCATTCCGTTTTCGTCAGTACCCTGTCCCCTCGAAGATCACATGTGGTGAGGATGGGCAGGATGAACAGCGAAGAGCCCCGTCAGGGCTGGCCGACACCTCCGGGGTACCCGCCGTCCGGTCCGGCGTACGGAGGTCCCGGCGGGCCTCCGCCGAGCGCCCCGCCGAGCGCCCCGCCGAGCCCCTCGCCCCACCGGGGCGCCTGGATCGGCGCGGGTGCCACCCTGGTGGCCGCCGTGATCGGCGTCGTCGGCGCCTACCTGGTCGGCAACGGCGGCGGGAAGGGCACCCCGGCCCCGGTGAAGGAACCGGTGGCCGCCGCCCCGCCCGGGGGCGGAGCCCAGGGCGCCGCCCCGTCGGACCCCGCGCTGCCCCAGTCGTCGCCGCCCCCGGCCGCGTCGGCCCCCCGGACCCCGTCCGGGAAGCCGCCCGGCACGGTCCAGTGGGAGGGCGCCCTGGCGGTCGAGTTCGCGGAACCGAAGGACTTCGACGCCGCACCCCCGGTGCGGTCCGAGGTCAACAGCGACAACGACTTCTCCGTCTACTCGTTCGGCAACACCCTGCGGCTGCGCCCCGAGGGCGGGGCCAAGGTGCTGGTCTGGGAGGACGCGGCGAAGGCGCCCTCGTACGAGGACTGCGCGGGCGTCGTCGACACCATGGGGAGCACCAAGGACATGGACCTGAAGACCGGCAGGGTCTTCTGCGGCCGGACGAAGGAGGGCCGGCTCGTCCGGCTGACCACCCAGCAGATCGGGGGACTGGGCGGAGACGCGCGCGGCGCCTTCGACGTCCTCGTGTGGAGCAAGTGACCGCGAGCCGCGACGGGGACCCGGCCGGGCGGTCGGGCCCCGGCAGGGGCGTCGGTCCTACGGCCGGTCCTACGGCGGGCTCTACGGCGGGCCCTACGGCCGGTCCTACGGCGGGCCCTACGGCCGGGGTCCTACGGCGGGCCCTACGGCTGGTGGAACCGCACCTCCGGGAAGCGGGCCGACGGGCCGTCGAACAGCGGGGCGTTCCTGCCGCGCAGGTGGGCGTCGACGAAGGCCGCGACGTAGCTCTTGGCGACGGCGTCGGCGCGGTCGCCGTCCAGCGCCTGGAGCGGCATCCCGAGCTGCTTGGCCAGGGGCGCCAGGTCGGTGAAGGAGAGGTGCTGGGTGCCGTCGACGCTCAGCCAGCGCTTCCAGCCGGTGAACTGCTTCCAGGTGTCGTCCCAGGTGCTGTCCGCGCCGGGTACGTGGCCGGGGTTTCCCAGCATCAGGAGCGGCCGGTTCACGGGCGTCGTGTGGTCGGGGTACCGGAAGTTGCCGTCCATGTTGACGCCCGCCTTGACGCGGGGGTCCTTCAGCATGGCCGGGACCGTGCTGAAACCGCCCGCGGAGTGCCCGACGACGGCGATCCGGCCGGGGTCGACGACCGGGCCGCTCTTCCCGGCCGGGCGCTTCGCGGTCAGTTCGTCGATGACGTAGGAGATGTCCTCGGCGCGGACGGCGCCGACCTTCGCGTAGGTCTTGTCCACGTCCTTGTCCCTCTCCTCGCACGCCACGCAGGAGGTGGTGTGCCCGTCGGGGAACGAGATGCCGTCGGCCTCGTAGTTGTGCCCGATCCCGGCGACGGCGTAGCCGCGGCTCGCCAGTTCCTCGGCCATGCCGGTGAGGGTGGCGCGCGGCATGCCGAAGCCCGGCGACAGGATGACCAGGGGCAGCCCGCCGGGCACCCGCACCGGCCGGGCGTCCACCGTCGCATGGCTGCCCACCTTGGTGAACAGGTCGGCCGGCAGGCCCAGTCGGACGGCCGCGGTGTACCGCTCGGACTCCCCGGACGTCATGTACGGCGCGGGCGTGCCCGAGGGGGCGGTGGCCGGGTACCAGAGGGAGACCATCAGCTCCCGCTTCTCCGCGGGGACCCACGGGTCGGGCCGGTCCTCGTCCCTCAGGTGGACCGTGGCCCGGCCGACGGGCTGGTGCCCGGTGGGTGCGGGCAACGTCAGCGCGCTCGCGGGCGGTTGTGCCGCGGCGGTGTCGGCGTGGGCGGTGGTGGTGCCGAGGGTGCCTGCCAGAGCGGCGGCCACGGCCGCGCCCACCAGGAACGAGCGTCGCTTCACGTTCTCTCCGTCCGTCTTCCGTGAGTTCGGCCCGGTCCGGGCCGACACCTCGAACGCTATGAGGGGCGGGAGCCGCTGCCATCGGCCCGTGGATCTACGTCGCCGCCTTCCGTACATCCCCGAGATGACATCCCCGGGGCGCTGGTGGTGATCGCTTTCGCGTTAGCCTGCACGGGTGAGCTCGAATCAGCCGGTTGTCCGATTTCCCGGGGGTGCCCGGGCCCGGCTCTGGGCGGCGGCCGGGGCCGGGGCCGCCCTCGTCGTGGCCCTGCTCCTCGCCCTGCTGCCCGACGCGCCCGCCGGATCCGACGGCCCGGGCGACAGCGTCGACGGCGGGGCGGCGGGCAAGCGCCCCGGGCTGACCGCCGCCGTGTCCGCGCCGTTCAGCGCCTTCACCGAGGGCTACGACTGCTACCGCATCCCCACCCTCACCACCACGAAGGACGGCACCCTGCTGGCCATCGCCGAGGCCCGCACCGCGAGCTGCAACGACATCGGCGACATCGACCTCGTCATGAAGCGGTCCACCGACGACGGCCGCACCTGGGGCCCCATGGAGGTCATCCGCGGCTCCGGCGACCCCGGCGCCTACGGCAACCCCGCCCCCGTCGTGGACTCCGCCTCCGGCCGGATCTCCCTGCTCTACGCCTACAGCACCTGGGCCCCCGACGCCGATGGCAATCGCGTCCGCGGCCCCCGCGAACTGCGGCTGGCCCACAGCACCGACGACGGCGCCCACTGGACCGCCGAACCCAACCCGCAGCCGCAGCTCAAGGGCGCCGACTGGGCCTGGGTCTCCGTCGGCCCCGGCCACGGCGTCCAGCTCACCCCGACCCGCCCCGACCGCCCGGGCCGGCTCGTCGTCGGCGCCGACTACCGCACCGAGTCCAACGAATCCGGCGCCCAGCTCCTCTACAGCGACGACGGCGGCCTCACCTGGCGGGCCGGCGCCCGCTGGGGCGCCCCCGAGGGCACGCCCGCGCCCAATGAGCCCGCCCTGACCCAGCTCCCCGACGGCCGGATCTATGTCAACGCCCGCTCCACCGCCACCTGCGGCACCACCGACCACCGCGTCGCCGCCCTCATCGACGACGCCTCCGCCCCCTCCTTCCCGGCCCCCGGCTTCGTCCCCGTCACCGGCCTGACCGCCCCGCCCGCCTCCGGCTCCCTCCTCCAGCTGCCCGGCGGCCCCCTGGTGCTGTCGGCGCCCAGCCGCCCCGGCGCGGAGTTCTCCGACCGCTGGACCCTGGCCGTGCGCACCTCCCAGGACGGCGGCCGCACCTGGTCGAAGGACGGAGCCGTCGTGCTGCGCGAGCGCGCCGGCTACTCGGACATGGCGGTCCTGCCCGGCGGCCGGATCGGCATGCTCTACGAGACCGCCAACGGCACCCCGCACGGCTACATCAAGTTCACCGCCTTCGGCCCCCACGAGCTCCAGGCCGCCGCCGAGGACCTCACCCCCCGCCGCACCGCCGACATCAGCGCCCACCACAACGACGCCGTCGTCCACGGCGCGCCCCGGCTCGGCAACCGGCCCGACGGCGGCAAGGCGATGCGCTTCGACGGCAAGGACGACTTCCTGCGCCTGATCGACTGCCCCGACGCGTTGCGCGTGGGCGAGGGGGACTTCGCCGTCGCCACCTGGGTCAAGTACAAGACCCGCGGCCAGGACCGGGAGAGCGGCCTGCGCCAGCCGCTCGTGTGGGCCTACGGACAGGGCCCGGCCGCGAAGCAGCTGCGCATCGAGGCCGACCCGGAGACCGGCCGCCTCGAAGCCACCATCAACGCCGGGACGGGACCCGTCTCCGTGACCGCCGCGACCCGGACCGACGACGACGCCTGGCACCACGTGGTCTTCCAGCGCAAGGGCGGCCGGCTCGAACTGTCCGTGGACGGCGCCCCGGCCGCCACCGCACCCCTCGCCCCCGGGCAGGGCGACTTCCGGCCCACCGGAGCCTTCACCATCCACCTCGGCACGCAGCCCGACTACAAGGCCTTCTACGCGGGCGCGCTGGACGACGTACGGATCTACGGGCGCTCCCTGTCCGGCAACGACATCGCCCGGCTGCGCGACGGCGGCGACCTCACCGACCAGGAGCGGCTCCGGCTCCCCTTCGACGGGATCCGGTGATCAGCCGGCGGCCTGCGCCGGTCCGGCCTTGCGGGCCAGCAGCAGTCGCCACCGCGGGGTGCCGTCCTCGCGGTACCCGAACCGCTCCAGTGGGACCGTCTCCACGGTGAAGCCCGCCGCGGCCAGGTCGGCGCGGACCGGGCCCAGCGGGAAGGTCCGGTAGTACATGACGAAGGGCGGCCGCCACACCGCGTTGCGCACCCGCATCGCCGCGTCGAAACCGGCCACCGCCCACCACAGGGGCGAGGAGAGCGGGATCGGGGCGCCGACGGGGAAGGCGAAGACCCCGCCGGGCCGCAGCGCGCGGTGCACGCCCGCGAACAGGGCGGGCCGCTCGGACGGCAGGAAGTGCCCGAAGGCCCCGAAGCTCACCGCGAGGTCGTACGCGTCCCCGAGCGCCTCCGGCAGCGCCAGCGCGTCGGCCCGTAGGAGGTCCATCCCCTCGGGGTGCAGCCGCGCGGCTTCGGCCAGCATGCCCGCGCTGAGGTCGACCCCGGTGACCCGGTCCCGGCACAGGCGGCGCAGCATCGGCAGGCCCGCACCCGTACCGCAGCACAGGTCCAGGCCGGAACCGAAGGAGCCCTCCCGCCGGGCGAGGGTCTCCTCGACGGCGTCGAGCATCCGTTCCGGGGTGCGGAAGGGGGTCTCGTCGAACTTCGGGGCGAGCAGGTCGTAGCCCCGCTCGACGGAGGAGAGGGCCTGGACGGCCAGTTCGCGCAGGCTCGGGCCCTGGGAGGTGAACACGGGGTCAGCGTAGTCACCCGCGGGTCGCGAGGACCGGCGGTCGGGACGTTCGGCCGTCCCGGAACACCCGATCTGTTGCCGTGCGGTATGAAACGTCCATTGTGCCAAACCTTGGGGTTTCCGTGGTGAGTGCCATACACGGCGAGCCGTCCGGCCCGCGACCCCCGCGCGCCGGCGGCGCGGCGACCGGCGGCGCCCTGGAGAAGACCCTGCGGATCATCGAGGCGCTGACCGAGGAGACCGACCTCATCGCCCGGATCACCGGCCTGCCCGCCCTCACCCCGCGCACCCTCACCGGCCGGCGGCGGCTCCACGCCGATCTGGCGGCGGTCCGCGAACGCGGCCACGCCGTCGACGACCAGGAGCACGAAGCCTCCGTCCGCTGCCTGGGCGTGCCCCTCTTCGACCGGGACGGGACACCGGTCGGCGGGGTCGGCCTGACCACGACGGCCTCCCTGACCACCCGCCGGGAGCTGGAGCGCCTCGCGCCCGCGCTGACCCAGGCGGCCCGCGGCGTGGAGCGGCTCCTCCGGCTGGGCTGAGGCCCGATCCGGCCCGGACAGGGGTGTGCGGCGGCCGCGGTGGTCCCCCTCC
>NZ_JBHWBP010000185.1:0-14460 GCF_042735575.1 Streptomyces sp. NPDC059564
GGCGAGTACGGTCTCCACGGCGAGGAAGGCGATGTTCCCGACCGCCGGACGCAGCGCGAGCCCGAGCAGCAACCGATCCCGGAAGACGTACGAGGCGCCGGCCCGCGCCTGCCGCAGTAGCGACTCACGGGCCTGCGGTACGGGCCTGGGTGCGGCGGGCAGCGACCGTACGAGCAGCGCGGAGAGCGCGAACGACACCGCGTCGGCGAGCAGCGGGACCGCCCGCCCGAGCGCGAGCAGGGCACTGCCCGCGGGCGGCCCGGCGAAGCCGGACGCGGCGGTCTGGGTGCCGCGCAGGCGGGAGTTGGCGCGCTCCAGGAGCGCGGGGTCGCGGCCGAGCAGATCCGGCAGATAGGCCGTGGCGGCCGTGTCGAAGAAGAGTCCGCCGAGGCCGAGGAGGAAGGCGACGGCCGCGAGCAGCGGAATGCTCAGCACGTCGAGCGCGGCCGCTGCCGCCGGTATCGCGAGCAGCACCGCACGTGCCGCGTCCGTGACCCACATCGTGCGCCGGCGGTCCCAGCGGTCCACCAGCGCACCGCCGAGCACCCCGAAGAGCAGCCACGGCAACGTTCCGGCGGCCGTGACGACGGCGAGCGCCATCGGGTCCCGCGTCAACGTCAACGCGAGCAGCGGCAGCGCGGCGTGCGTCACCCCGTCACCGAGCGAGGACACCGTCTGCGCGGTCCACAGCCGGCCGAACCCGGCCGGCAACTTCCGAACGTCTGAGGTCACTTGGACTCCCCTTCGGTCTGCTGGCGCGGTGCCGGGTGGAACAGCGCGAAGACGAGTGACGCGTCCGGCAGCGACGGATCGGACAGCTCCCGGTACTCGTCCGCCAGTGCCTGCAGCCGCGCCCCCAGCTCCGCGAACTGCTCGTCGGTGAGCCGTAGATGCGCCATCCGTACGTGCCGCTCGCCGTCCGCCGGCGCCGCCTCCAGGTCCGCCACCGCATGCCGCATCAGCACGTCCGGGCCTCCCTCGCCCGGATCCGGCAGCTCGATCGCCCGCGCGGCCATCGCGTAGTACCGCTCGGTGACCCCCCGGACCTTCCGCGTCCGTACCACCTTCACCAGGCCGGCCCTCTCCAGCAGCCGTACGTGGTAGCTGGAACTCCCCTTCGCGAGGCCCACTCGCTCGGCGATCTGCGTGATCGTCGCGGGCTCGAAGCGGAGCACGGCCATGATCCGGTGACGCGTGAGATTGGAAACGGCGCGTAGTTGCTCGTCAGTGGTGACGCGGAACGTCTCGGGAAGATCATCGGTAGGCATGTCCCCAATGGTCAACGTTTCTTGACCATTAGGCAAGGGGGTTTTGCTCGGACTTCCGGAATCGACTGTCCAGCAGCTCAGGCCTTCGCTCCCGCACTGAAGCTCGCCGGGCAGGGGTAGGGGCTGGGCGGCTGGGTGGTTCAAGAGCTCCGGACCACCGTCTTCTGGCGTGCCGGGGTAGATCGGATACGCGGGGGTCTCCATCGGCGGGCACGGGCACTCGCCGCCCGTCCGCCAGGCGAGGGCCTGCGCCCACCGCGTGACACGGTGACCGTCCACCTCGACGAGGACGACGAGGGCAGCGGCGAATGGCGCGGCGTTGCGGCGCGTATCGGGTCGTGATCAATGGGCATCGCGGCTTCCGGGGCGGTGCCCGTCCGGGGTGCGGGGCCCGGCGATCTGCGGCTGCGCCGTGTGGGCGCGAGTAGCCGGAAGTGATGCGGCAGGGCAGGCAGCGGCGGGGCCAGAGGGTCCCGGCTGCGTGCCCGTCGGGATGGTGTGTCAGACCATGGCGAGCCGGCCCACCAGCAGCTCCACCCTCCGCTCGGCGTCCCCCGGTGGCAGCCGTCCCGCCCGGGTCAGCGTCGCCAGCCCGTGGAGGGACGCCCAGAACACCTCGGTGAACAGCCCGGGGGCGACGCCCTCCCCGGCGACCTCGCCCAGGCTCTCCAGCAGCGCGGCGAAGGCGTCCTTGAGAGGTTCCGGGGTGTCCTCGTCCGCGAAGGCCAGGCCGCCGTCGAGCTGGAACATGGCGTCGTAGACCGCCGGGTTGCGTGCGGCGAAGTCGAGGTAGGCGTGGGCGAGGGCGGCGACCCGCTCGCGCGGGCTGTTCGCGCTGGAGGCCGCGGCCCGCACCGCCACGGCCATCTCGGCGGCGCCCTCCAGGGCGACGGCGCCGATGATCTCGCGCTTGCCGCGGAAGTGGCTGTAGAGGACGGGTTGGCTGTACTCGATGCGCTCGGCGAGCCGACGGGTGGTGACCGCGTCCCAGCCCTGCTGCTCGGCGAGTTCGCGGGCCGTCGCCACGATGAGGCGCTCGCGCTCCGCCCGTTCGCGCTGCTTGCGTTCCTGTACCGACATGATTCGATCCTAGCATCGCTAGACAAGGGAGCGGCAGTAGTACTAGCGTTGCCTCATCAGCTAGCAACACTAGATGTCGAGAGGCTCATCATGATCAACGCACTCGAGGTCGTCACCACCGTGGTCGTCGGCGTGATGGTGGGGGTGGAGTTCTCCGTCGCCTTCGTCATCAACCCGATCCTCAACGCCCTCCCCGAGGACAGCGGCCAACTCGGCCGCGCCCACGGGGGCCGGATGCTCGGCGCCGTGATGCCGGTCTGGTACTTCACTTCGCTCGCCCTCGTCGCGGTCTGGGCCATCGCCGGATGGCACCACCACGGAACCGGGCTCGTCGTCACCGCAGGCGCGCTGCTGATGCTCAGCGTGATCATGTCGATCCTGCTGCTCGTCCCGATCAACAACCAGAGCAAGACGTGGACGCCTGACAACCGGCCCGTCGACTGGAAGGAGCAGATGAACCGCTGGGACCGCTTCCACTACGTCCGTGTCGCCGTCATCATCGCCGCCTTCGCCCTGCTGGTCTCCGCCCTCACCTGAGCCCGCGGGCTCACCGCCCGGTCGTCAGCCGCAACCGCTCGGCCGTGCACCCGAAGTGCGGCACCGCCACCTCCCTCCACATCCAGGACCCGGACACCAACACCCTCGACTCCGCTGGTAGTTCCAGGACGCGGGCGCCGGCGACACCCACTGACCGACAGCGAGAGGAAGTGCCGAAAATGGCCCAGCTGCAGAGTCTCGACCCGCACACGCCGATGTTCGCGCAGTTCAAGGAGAAGACCGGACCCATCGTCCTGGCCAACACCTTCTTCGTCCCGAAGGAGAGGGCGGAATCGTTCATGGCCCTCTTCCGGAGGCAGGCCGAGTTCATGAAGGCTCAGCCGGGATTCGTCTCCCTGCAGATGCACAAGGGAACGGCGGGCAGTCAGCTTCTGATGAACGTCGCGGTCTGGGAGTCGACCGAGGCGCTCGCCATGGCATTCGGCAGCCCGGAGTTCCAGCGCATGGCGGCCGAGTTCCCTGACGACATCGTGTCGTACCCGCACATCTTCGAGCAGATCGACGTATGACACGGCAGTTGTAGCCGGACGTCACCGGTGACCTGACGCCGCGGCCCGAACACCGACGGGGGCGCGGCGGGCCCTACGGCGATCACTGTGACTGCGCTCGGACGCGCCGTGCTCGGCGGAGCGGCTCTTCTGTCACGGCCACGGGCGTAACGGGAGCTCCAGCGACCAGTTCATCCCGGCCTCGCCGTCACCGGTGGCGCACGATGCCCACTTCCCGGGCGGCAGCTGGACACCGAAATCCCGACATCCGGGACTGAGACTGCCGCTCAGATCCCACCACTGCGATCCCGGCAAACCACGCCCCTCGATCAGCCCCACACGACTCAGCGAGCCCCGCGAAGCTCACCAAGCTGACGAAGACTCGCAAGGAGAAGAACCATGTCGCTGAAGAAGGTCAACACCCTCCTGGCCGCTGCCTTCATCCTCTTCATCCTCTGGTTCGGGACGGAGTTCATCCTGAGCCCGGAGACGACGGCGCCGGGCTTCGGTCTGCCGAGCTGGCCGTCCGGCGACGGCGGCGGCTTCCTGATCGTCAAGGGAATCCGCGACGTCGTCATGGCCCTGGTCCTGGGCATCCTGCTGGTGACGGGCCACCGCCGGGCGCTGGGCTGGGTGCTTCTGGTGGAGGCCCTCGCCGCGTACGGCGACATGACCAACGTGCTGGCCCACCACGGCTCCGTGGCCACCGCGCTCGGCGTCCACTGCCTGACCGCGACACTCATGGTGGTCAACGGCCTGCTGATAATGCGCGAGACCCGCAAGGTCGCGGCCGCTCCGGCAACGCCCGCCCCGCAGCCCGCCTAACGCCACCCTGGCGCGTGTCGATCTCCGCCATCTGCGCCGCCCGGCGTGTGTCTCGTTCTTGCCGGGATCTGCCGGCCCGCCGCCCGCGCCGCCGACCGGCCGGCTTGAGATGGCGTAGATCTTCCCCCGCCGCTGGGCAGGGACAGCTCAAGACCCTGATGGGGGAGTCGCGGCGCGCGACTGCTCGGAGGATGGAAGTCCCTCACCGAGTCATCTGCAACGCTCTTCAGGCTGGCCAGCTGACCTGTCCGTTCTCGACCTGAAGTACATCAGGGACCTCGGCTTCGTAGAACCTGAGGAATCCGATCCTGACCGTGCCGTCCCCGAGCTGGTGCGTTTCGTGAGCCCTTGTGGCGAGCCAGCAGAGCAGCTCGCCGACCCTCTCGAACTCGTCCGGGTGGATCTCCTGTCGGGATGTCAGCGTCCAGCCCTTCCGCGGCAGGTCCGCGCGACGGGCGAGTGTCGAGCAGAGCACGTCTCCCACCCGCGATGCCGGGCCCCGCCCGGCCAGCAGTGGATGGGGATCGTCCTCGATCACCGGGATCCCCGAGTCGTCCACCACCACGATCGGGAACTCGGCGACGATGGACAGGCGCTCAGGTTGGGGCCCGATCCCCAGATGCCAGTTCAGCTCGGCGAGCTCCGTCTCGGAGATCTCGTCCCGCAGGTCGACGGCAATCGTCAGCTCATGGATGTCGCTCACTCGGTGAACCCTATGGCCGACCACCGACAAGGCGAGAGGTGTGATGGGTGTGGCTTGGCTGGTCAGCCGTGAACAAAGCCACAAGGGGAACCAGTAGAACCCACCACCTACTTCACATCTCCGCTGGACACACGGCAACGCAACCGCGGATGCGGTAAGCCCTCACCTGGTCGCCTCGGCTCGGTCACAGCTCGTCGAGCCGCAGGAACGCGAGCGCCCGGCGCGTGAGCACGAGAAGGTCCTCGGGCTCATCCTGGCCGGCCCAGTGCTCCACGGCCGCGGTGAACGCGTCGAGCACGGTGCCCGCCAGCAGTCGTACCTCCAGGCTGTCGGCAGGTCTGCCCGTCCGCGCGGCGAGCACCGGCAGCAGCCGGTCCCGCATCTCCTGCACGGCCGCCAGCCAGCGCGACCGGAGCGCCGGGACATCGCCCATGAGGCGGACGAGGGCACGGCCGGGCTCCGGGTCCGCGAGGCGCCGCCCGGACATCGGTGTCGCGAACACCCGCTCCACAGCGGCGATCAGTGGCTCGTCCGCAGACTGGGCCGCCAGGGCGTCGACGAGCTGGCCGACGCCGGATGTGACGAGGGGTGTGAGTACGTCCTCCTTCGAGGAGCAGTAGCGGTAGAAGGTGCGCAGTGAGACTCCGGCCGCCGCGGTGATGTCCTCGACCGTCGTCGCCTCGTACCCGCGCTCGGCGAAGAGCGCCGCCGCGGTCTCCGCGATCTCGACGCGGGTCTCCTGCCGCCGCCGCTGGGCCAGAGGGGGCCGGCCTCGTTGATCGCCTCCGCGGGCGTCCAGCTTTTCGACCCGCAGGCCGTCAAGGTCAACTACTTCGGTGCGGTGGCCACCTTGGAGGGGCTGCGCCCCCTGCTCGCAGCCGGTACCGACCCGCGCGCCGTCGTCATCTCGTCGGTCACCGCGATCCACCCCCACGACCCGGCCATCGCCGACGCGGCCCTCGCCGGCGACGAGACCGCCGCGACCGCCGCCGCGGAAGCCGCCGTGCAGCGCGGCGAAGGCCACGTCATCTACGGCTCGTCCAAGAACGCCCTCGCCCGATGGGTCCGCCGCACCGCCGCCACCGCGCAATGGGCGGGCGCGGGCATCCCGCTCAACGCCATCGCACCCGGCACGGTCCTCACCCCCATGACCGAGCCCATGCTCGCCATCCCGGGCGTACGCGAGGTCATCGACTCGGCCATCCCCATGCCCCTGCACGGCCACGCCGCCGCCGAACAGGTCGCCCCGCTCCTCGACTTCCTGACCTCGCCCGAGAACACCCACGTCACCGGTCAGATCGTCTTCATCGACGGCGGCGCCGACGCCATGGTGCGGGGCGACGGAGCATGGTGACCCGCACACCGCTGCGCAACGGCGTCGTGCCCGCCGCTCCCATCGAGGTCTGGCAGCTCATCGGCGACTTCGGTGCCCTCAAGGATCCGGCAGCCCACGCGCATCGCTACTGCGTCGAGGCCCCGGCCTTCCCCGTCAGGGGCTACGAAGCGACGCTCCCCGTCCACCCGCACGAGGCGGGCGCGGAGGTCCGCTGGCAGGGCACGTACGAAGCGGAATCCGCCGACGCCGACGCCGACGCCGACGCCGTCGCCCAGGTCGAGCAGCTCTTCGGCGACGGCACATTCCGAACGGACGAGCCGGGCAAACCCCGACCGAGAAGTGCTCCGCTGGGCTACTCAACGCGGTTGTCGTTGGTCAGTGCGTCTGGGCAGTGGTGATGGCCAGGTGGGACTGGCGGGTGGTGTTCATGGCCTGTCCGGGCTGCCGAGCGGGGTGGTGAACCGCGGCTGCCAGCCTTCCTCCGTCAGCACCACCAGCTGGACCGCTGCCGCACGGGTGCGCAGCGGCAGCAGGCTGTCGATCGCCATGCGGACATGGGCGGCAGTCGTCGGGTCGTCCGCGCCCATGGCGACCGTGACATGGGCGGCGGGCCGCGCCCCGAAGCGGCCGCTGTACGGGCGCAGTCCGGGCCACTGGGCGCGGAAGGCATCGACGATCGGTTGGAGTCCCGGAACGGTGACGGCGACGAAGCCGGGCGCCGTCACGACCTCCTCCAGGAGGAGATCAGCTGCCGGAAAACTCGCCGCCAGGGAACGCACGCCCTGTTCGTCCTGACCCGTCAGCGCCGGTTCCGGCACGAACGGGTAGAGGAGCGAGACGTGCGCCGGCACCCCACGACGCACCAGAGCCGGGTCGATACGCCACGCCGCATCGAGGAGCGGGGCGGCATCAGGGAGGACAACGACGACGGCAGTGGTTCCTGGCTCTGGCACTCCGTCATCATCGCAGGCCGGGTATGAGACCCGAGAACGTCAGACTGGGGTTGCGGGGTGGTTGGGGGTCTGGCCCAAGCTGAGTGACGTGTCGTCACGGAGCGTCAGGCGGGAAGGGGGTGCGCCTGCTCGCCCGGCGAGCTTGCGCGCCGCCTGGTCGACACGGCCTTGCGCGGCGAGCGGCCGACGGAGCACATCCACCTGGTGGCGACCCTTGCCCGGCAGGACGGCCGGAACCCGTGCGTGCGCGGCGACATCCTCGCGATGCACACCGCCGCCCGCGCCTTCGAGGCCCGCTGGGGCCTCACTCCGAGGTCACCTTTGGACGACGGCTCCGCGATGCCGGGCTGCGCGTGCGTGAACGCGACACAGGCGGCCAAGAGGTCACCCCGGGCCTGCCGGGAGCCGCCGTCGGCCGGGTGGAAGGGGCCGCGCACCGCGGTCCGCGTCCACGAGCTCCGCGAGACCGTGAACGCGATCCCCTACGTGAATCGCAGCGGCATCCCATGGGAGTACCCGCCGCACGACTTCCCGCCGTACAAGACGGTCTACGACTGCTACGCGAAGTGTGAGGCCGACGGCACCACCCAGCCTGCAGCCTCATCTGCTGGCGACGCCTCGACAAAGCCTGAATCTTGAGGGTTCAGAAGGGCAGCGGTTCGGCGTCCAGTGACTCGGTGTATCCCAGGGCCCACTGCCCGGGGACGGTCGCGAGGATCGCCTCCAGGTCAGCCCGGGTCCGGCCCCGGACGTGCAGCCAGCTGTGGACGCCCAAGCCGTCTTGGCGCAGCAGCTGCCCCGGGGCGGAGAACCAACGCACTGGAAAGTCTTCCGGCCCCGTCCACATCGGGTAGTCGGGCAATGCGACCCGCTGGAAGCGTTCGGGTACCGCACCAAGCAGGTCCGCCGGCAGCTCGCACGCGTTGTACAGCCGACCTCCACCGCCGAACAGAGCCTCGCTCAGTACGAGCTCGACGCAGGCCAGGGAAACCCGGTCCAAGAACCGCACCCAGCCGTGCTGCGCCTGGACGAACACCGGCGGATCGTCCTGATCAAGGTCGCGCAGGCGCACGCCCCAGAAGGCGCAGCCCTGATTCTCGCTGCGGAAAACGAGGACACCGCCGTACTCGTCATGCACGAACATCTCGGCGGGCGGCAGCAAGGGATCCTGGTTGCCGATCAGATCGAACCGCGCGCCCAGGAGCGTGTGGACCTCACGCAGCGCGGCCGGCAGGGAGCAGCCGAGCCTCGCCTCGGCCCGCGCCAACTCTGCTGCCGGCGTGCCGTCGACCTCGGCCAGCGGCTCACCCCAAGCAGCGGCGAAGCCGCGAATGAACGCCCATGCCAGCTCCCGGTCGGACATTCCGCAGTCTAGAGCCTCGGCCGCATCGAACGCCCCAGTCATACTGCGAACCGTACTGGAAGCACCCGCCGGATCGCCGAGAGCCGGCCAGGCAGCTCATAGGAGCAGCGATACCGGGCCGGTCCGAAGCTCTGATGGATCCCACGAGGCACGCGAGAATCCGACGTACGCCATGACCCGACCACACTCACCAAGATCCTGTTACGAGCTATCAGCTCCACCACTGCCTTCAGACCGGGTTCCTTTCGACGCGGCGCTCGCCTTTCCTGCGAACGCCGCTACAGGGTGACTGGGGCGGCTTCCTCGTGTGTGGCCATGACGAGGCCGGAGCTCACGGCGTCGACCCCGATGTTCTGGAGGCGGGCCCAGGTGTCGAGCCGGTCGCAGGCCCAAGCGGGGTCATACGCCGCGGTGGGCAACTGGGGTATGCGCTTGCGGCCAGTGTCGTCGAGCCGGTAGGGAACGTCGAAGGCCGTGTTCCAGCCGTCCAGGTTCGCGGCAAAACGCTCTTCGGCTTCCGCTGGACCGATTCCCAGGTACTGGGCGATCTCCGCCCAGGAACTGCCCCGCCCTCTTTCGTAGATCACGGCCGAGATCAGAGCACGCTCCGCGAGCTCGATGAGCTGGGCTGCCTGGCTGACCCGGCCTCCGGGACCGGTGTCAGGGTCGTTCTCGGTGGCGACCAAGCCCGCGGCGCCATCCGCAACGTCCACGGCGTGATCGCAGAGGACCAGGCGTGCCAGCGCTTGGCGGGTGAATCGGGCACGGTCGGCGTCGTAAGGGGTCGTCTCAGTCACCCCCCAGTCTCGCAAGCTGTGGGGGCGGCGAGCACCCGATTTCCGCCAGGGTCCGGTCTCCGCTCGACGGCTTGGCCGCATGAGGTCTCTGCCCACGCAGTAGCTGGGAAGCGGTGCGCCTCACTGCCCTGCCGGCTCTCAAGAGTGACCAGGGACCGGCCACGTGGATACCGGCCCCGGCGGTGTACTGCCGGTACAACTCTGTGCGGCCGGTCCCCGGTCACCAGGGCCCGACGCACGACGAGGCGTGGTGTGGGTCAGTAGTGCTGGACCAGGCAGAATTCGTGCCCTTCGGGGTCGGCCATCACAACGACCACGCCCTCGTCGTAGTCGTGCCGTTCGCCGGTGAACCGACCACCGAGGGCGATGACCTGGGCGATGCCCCGGTCGATGTCGTCGACTCCGACGTCGAGGTGCAGGCGCACCTTGCCGTGCTTCGGCTCCGTCATGGGCTGGAAGTTGAGGCGGGGCTGCGGGTCGCCGGGATGGCCGAGGTAGACCCAGCCGGGGCGGGACGGCAATTGCGGGCGGTCCAGCAGTGCGCCCCAGAAGCGCGCGACCCGTTCCACGTCGACGCAGTCGATGGTCATTCCGATCCAGCGGTTCGTCATGTCGTCAGCTCTCCTGCGTTGTCGGGCTGAACGTCGGAGGTTCGGGCTTCTTCGGCCCGGCCGCCTGTGAGGCCAGGGGAGGCACCGCACCGTGAGCCGCGTGCGAGGCTCCCTGGCGAACTCGCTGCCCGGCGAGTTCCGCGGCCGCGTCCGCGGGTGTGGTCCCGTGGGTCCGGGCTGTGCGGAAGACGTGCTGGAGCGTGCCGCTGATGCGGGAGAGACGCTCGGTCAGCTGTTCCTCGGATTCCCTGCGCCGTTCGACACCGGTGGCGTGGATGACTCCTCCCGCGCTGACGACGACGTCCGGTGCCCAGAGGACGCCCCGCTCGGCGAGAAGGCGGGCGGTGGCCGGTTCGTCGAGTTGATTGTTGGCCGGACCGGCGACGGCGGCGCATCGCAGCAGCGGCACCGTGCGGGCGCTCAGCAGACCGCCGAGCGCGGCCGGCACGAGGATGTCGACCTCCATCGCAAGAGCGTCGTCCGGATCGACCCAGGTCGCGCCCAGCTCCTCGGCCAGGCTGTGTGTGGCCGGGTCGATGTCCGTCACGACGAGTCGCGCGCCGGCCCGGTCCAGGAGCCGGGCCACGTGGGCGCCGACCGCGCCGAGGCCGATCACCCCGAAGGTCCGCCCGGCGAGCTCCGGTGAGCCGAAGACCTCGTCGGCCACGGCGCCCAGCGCGGCGAGGGTGCCGCGCGCGGTGTGAAGGGAGGAGTCGCCGCTGCCGCCGTCCTGGGCGGGCCGGCAGACGACATGCGTGGTGCGCTCACCGATCACGGACATGTCGGCCGGGCTGCTGCCCACGTCCGGGCCTGCGATGTAACGGCCGCCGAGCGATTCGATCGCGTCACCGAGGTCGTGGAGCAAGGCCGTACGCTCCGCGCCGGCCGGCCGAGTTGCGGTCGGGAGGGCGACGACCGCTTTCGCGCCTCCGTGGTCAAGACCGGCCAGCGCGTTCTTCTCGGTCATCGCCGCCGCCAGCCGCAACGCGTCCGCGACAGCAGCGGCGGGGTCCGCGTAGTGAGCGATCCGGCACCCGCCGGCGGCCGGGCCGAGAGCCGTCGAGTGGATCGCGACACAGATCGCGAGCCCGCTGCGACGGCCGCGTACGACCTGCACCAACTCGTGTGAAGGATTCGGGATGTTGAGGGACAGGGCTTCCTCAAGTACGGCTGTCATGCCGTGAAGCTAGCCGCTCGGGCAAGGATCACGACCATCAACCGAATGGAATTCGGTACGGCATCCATAATCGCCGTATGGACGAACTTGATTCGGCGATCGTCCGGCATCTGCAGCGCGATGCGCGGCAGACCAACCGCGACCTCGCCCGCACCCTCGGCATCGCCCCGTCGACCTGCCTCGAACGCATCCGCACACTGCGCGCCCGCGGAGTTATCACCGGCTACCACGCCGCGGTCGCCCCGGCCGCCCTGAACCGTCACGTCCAGGCGCTCATCCACTTCCAGATCCGCCCCCTCAGCCGGGCGGTCATCGAGGCGTTCAAGACCTATGCCGCCGGCCTGCCCGAGGTCAGCACGGTCTACGTGGTCACCGGCGGCGACGACATGATCGTGCACGTCTCCGTGCCCAGCGTGGACTACCTCCATGGCTTCCTCATGGACAAGTTCACAGAGCGCCGCGAAGTCGTCGGGTTCCGTACCTCCGTGATCTACCAACACACCCACAATCAGGTGCTCGCACCCCTCACACCCTGACGGTGAGCGGGTGGGTTGATGTGGCGGGCCGGGTTCAGGCCCTCCTCCATGAGGTCGACGGCCCACGCCATCTCCTGGACGCCTCCGACCTTGGTGAGGCCCGGCGTAGACGACGCAGTCGGAGAGGACACCGAGCGGGTACTGCACGGTGGCATTCGCGGGGTTGGTCATCTGCGGTGCATGTTGCCCCGCCCATGCGACGACCAGCACCGTTCCGTGCTTGGGCTGCAGCTTGGCCTTGGGTCCGGTGTTGGGTAACCGCTTGCCGAAAGCCCTCTTTCCGGCCTGGGTGACGGCGGTGGCGTGGTGTTCGCCCTTGCCGACGTCCAGGCCGAGGAAGACGTCGATGTCGCCGGTGTCGATCACGTGCGGGCCCCATTGCGGAGCCACGAGAAAGGGCGGGAGCCCCGGGTCGGCGGCCGGGGGCTCCCTTGGAGGCTGGATCAGCTCGTGCGGCCCGATGGCCCGCTCGGTGTCCTCGCCTCAGCTGCTGGCCGGCCAGCCGTTCGGGTTGACGGCCCACAGGACCGAGCTGTCGGCCTTGTGGAGTACGAGGTTGCCGTCGTCCTGGATCTGGGCCCAGGCGTTCGGGCTGTTCTGGGTTCCGGTGGACCACAGCGGGTTGTTGTTGGAGGTGTAGAGCACCAGGTTGCCGTCCCACTGCATGGTCAGGTGGTCGCCCCGGCCCACAGTGTTGCTGGCGTGGAGGACCTGCCCGCGGCCGCGGTCGGCGTACTCCACGAGGTTGCCGTCCTCCTGCATGACGAGGGTGTGCCCGCTCGAGGAGACGATCTGCTGCCCCTTCGACAGGGTCTGGCCGGAGGCCAGCATCGAGTTCCCACCCGCGTGGTTGGAGTTCCGACTGTCGAACCTGAGCTGGTCCTTCCAGGAGCCCCACCTGTCGGGCCCGACGGGGGTGGCGTTGCCGTGGATGCCGCCGTTCGCCGAAGAGGAGGCCGTGAACGAGGCACCCGGCTTGAAGGCCAGGGTCCCCCGGAAGTCGGCGGTGCCGTGGTCGAAGATGTAGACGCCGTACGCGTAGCCGTTGACGGAACCCGAGCGGAAGAAGGGGGTGTTGTTCACACCCGGGCCGCCCTGCAGATTGCCGGTGTTGATGTTGGCGGCGCCGAAGTCGTTCTCCAGGTAGACCACGACGATGTTGTACTTGTAGTTGGTGTCCTGGTCGACCTGGTTCAGCATCGAGTTGACGAACGACGTGTACTGGCCGTCACTTCGGAACGCCTCGAAGACCTTGTCTATGCCCCACGTCACCGCACCGAGGAGATCGCCGGTGCCTGCGCGCGGGTTGATTCGCACGCCGGTCTGGACCTGGCCGATCGTGGCGTTTCCGGCTCCGGGTGTTCCCGGATTCGAGTCCGCCAGTGCGGACGGGGCGGACACCGCCAGCGCACCCGCGATGGCCATGGCGACGACAGCGGTCTTGAATCCGGTGCTCTTCTTGCTCACGGTATTTCCTCTTCTCTTTCGCTTCTTCGGTTCCCGAGTGCCAGCAGCAGAGCCCGGGATCGGGGGCTCCGGCGGGGCGTGCAGACTGAGTCGGCCGGGGCGTACAGGACTTCCCCGGCCTGTAGGCGCAGGGTCAGCGCGGCCCCGGCCGGAGGGGCGATGCGCCAGGTGTCGGATCCGCCGAGCTGGCAGACCAGCAGGTCTTGGGCCGTACGGGCGGAGCCGCTGTCCGGGGTGCCGGAATCACGGGTATTGCACGTGAGGTGGGGCAGGACGCTGATCGGGCGGCCCAGCCGGTGGGCCAAGGCGGCCGGCAGGAATTCCTCCAGGGCGCCCGGATCCGGCGGCTCGTGCTCCAGCCACATCAGGCCGGGATTCCGGCCGAGGTGGACGGAGAGGAACAGCACGATCTCCTCGACGAGGAGGGTTTGTGTCTCTTCGGGTACCTGGGCAGTGCTCGGCATCCGAGGCGGCCTTCCTGAATCCGGCCCGGCGAGAGCTGCCCGCCTCAGAGGCCCGTTTGGTGGTCGGGGTTACGGACAGAATCCTGCGCCGTGCGCGGCTGCGGGAAAATCCGCGAGAATCCGGCCCCGCGCCGTCGGCCCCGTACCCCAGGTCCCGGATTCACGCCTCCCGGGTTCACGCCTCCCGTGCCGCAGCCGTGTCGGGCGGCGATCAGCGGTCAGCAGTCGCGGGTGAGAAGGCCCGCCTGTGCGGCCGCCGCGCCGGCCTGGAAGCGGCTGTCGGCGCCGAGGCGGTCCATGATGTCGGCGATGTGGCGACGGGCCGTACGCAGGGACATGCCCAGGCGGCGCGCGATGGCCTCGTCCTTCAGGCCCGCTCCGAGCAGTCGCAGGATGGTCTGGTCGATCTCGCGGGCGACCTGCTCCAGGCCCTGGCTGGCGGCGTCCGCGAACACGGTGGCCTGCTCCCAGGTCTGCTCGAACAGGTCGCACAGATAGGCGACCGTGTGCGGCTCGCGAACCACCACCGCGCCCCAACTGCCGTCGCTCAGGGGGAGAAAGGCCGTCTCCCGGTCGTACACGACGAGTCGGCCGAACAACTCGTGCGCCGTACGGTGCTCGGCCCCCAGTGCGGAGGCGGCGGCGACATAGGCCTGGGTGGGGGCGTGGAAGCGGGAGGTGTGCGGGTGCAGGACCCGCAGCCGGATCCCCCGCTCCAGCAGGGGCCGGTCGCGCTCCAGGGTGTCGCGCAGGGTCTCGGGTGTGCGGAAACCGCCGGCTGGCTGGCAGGTGAAGACCTCGCTACGGCAGGCCGCGGCGGCCCGGGTCAGGAGC
>NZ_JBHWBP010000186.1:0-14451 GCF_042735575.1 Streptomyces sp. NPDC059564
GGCTACGGGGCTCAGCCGAGCGGGTCGGACTCCGCGGCCTGGTCGAGGCGGAAGGCCTCGTTGCCCAGCCCGATCCGGGCGTGCGCCTCGGGGCGCCGGCTCTTGAGGAGCAGCCCGTGGACCAGTCCGCCCACGGCGGCGACGGCGACGATGGCGGGCAGCGCCCAGCTCAGCGCGGAGCCCTCGGCGGCCCCGACGAGCACGCCGAAGTCGCGGACGGTGTAGACGGCGATCACGACCAGGGCGAGGCCCGACAGGCCCGCGGCGACCAGCCGCCAGATCTGGGCGCCCGCGGTGCCGCGGCGGACGAAGAAGGCGATGACGGCGACGGAGGACGCGGCCATCAGGACGGTCACGCCGAGGGCGCCGACGCTGCCCATCCAGGTGAACAGGTGCAGGACGGGTGCGGTGGGGTCGCCGGCCGGCATGTCGTCGGTGACCGCGAAGACGATGACGACGACCGCGGCCACGACGGTCTGCAGCAGGGACCCGGTGGCGGGGGCGCCCGTGCCGGGGTTGGTGCGGCCGAAGCGGGCGGGGAGCAGGCCCTCGCGGCCCATGGCGAAGGCGTAGCGGGCGACGACGTTGTGGAAGCTGAGCATGGCCGCGAACATGCCGGTGACGAAGAGCACGTGCAGGACGTCGGTGAAGGTGGCGCCCAGACGGCTCTCGGTGAGCTCGAAGAGCAGGCCGGGACCGGCGTCGGTGGCGGCCTTGACGATCCCGGCCGGGCCGGTGGCGACGGTCAGGGCCCAGGCGCTGACGGCGAAGAAGAGGGCGACGAAGCCGACCGCGAGGAACATCACGCGGGAGACCACGATGTGCGGCTTGCTGGTCTCCTCGGCGTAGACCGGGGACTGCTCGAAGCCGACGAAGGCGGCGATGCAGAAGCACAGGGCGGTGCCGAGGCCCGCTCCGGACAGGGTGCCGGGGTCGAAGGCGGTGAGCGAGAGGCCTTCGGGGCCGGGCTTGCCGAGGGCGGCGGCGTCGAAGACGACGACGAGGACGCACTCGATGAGCAGCAGGACGCCGAGCACCTTGGCGTTGAGGTCGATCTTCAGCCAGCCGAGCGCGCCGGTGGCGGCGACCGCGATCAGGGCCGGGATCCACCAGGCGATCCGCACGTCGAGGTAGGTGGCGAAGAGGCCGGACATCTCGAAGCCGAGGATGCCGTAGACGCCGACCTGCATCGCGCTGTAGGCGACGAGGGCGACGAGGGAGGCGGCGGCTCCGGCGGTCGGCCCGAGGCCGCGCGCGATGTACGCGTAGAAGGCGCCGGCGTTGTGGACGTGCCGGCTCATCTCCGCGTAGCCGATGCCGAAGAGGGCGAGGACGACGCCGAGGATCACGAAGAGCAGGGGCTGGCCGACGATGCCCATGACTCCGAAGATCGTGGGCATGACACCCGCGACGACCATCAGGGGCGCGCTCGCGGCGAGTACGGAGAGCAGCAGTCCGGCGGTGCCGAGCCGGTCCGCGCGCAGGGCGCGGTCCTGGCCCTTGTACGTGCGGATCTCGGCCTCGGCTGGGAGCGTGGTGGATCTGCCCGTCGGCATGGCGGGGTCCTTTCGGGGGTGACTGGCTGGTCGGCTGGTCGGGGGTCAGGCGGTGCCGAGCGCGGCGCTGCGCGCGGCGAGGAAGGCCTTGTGCGGGTCCCGGTCGGGATAGGACCAGGGGGCGGGGGTGGCGTGGCTGCCGATGCGGTGGAAGAGGGCGGCGGCCTCGGCGGGGCGGCCCTCGCAGAGTTTCGCGTGGGCGAGGAAGTTGAGGTCGACCCGGTTGCGCGGGTGGTCCTCGCGCTCCCACTCCAGCCACCAGTCGAAGGCGGAGCGCAGCACCTGGCGGGCGCGGCGGCCGGTCCAGTGCAGGGCGGCGGCCTCGGGGGTGACGCGGCCCTGGGCGGCGGCGAGGACCCGGTAGCGCTCGGCGTGGGCGATGACGGGCAGTACGGCGAGCGGGGAGTCGGCCGGGGACTCCTCGGCGGCCCAGGAGGCGAAGTCGTAGACCTCGTGGAGCGGGTCGTGGCCGGCGGCGGGGGTGCGCTCGGCGAGCTTGGCGACCATCAGGTGGTGGGCGTGGTGGTGCTCCCGGTGCCGGGCCCGGACCTGGTCGAAGTGGCGGCTGAACTCCTCCTCGCCGCCGAAGGCGCGGGAGAGCATCAGCAGGCCCAGCCAGGGCGTGGGGTCGGCGGGGAGCAGGGCGGCGGCGCGGCGGCAGGCCTCCTCGGCGGCCTCCGGGGTGCCCTTGCGGCGCAGGGCGGCGAAGACGGCGGCACACGCGAGGAGGGTCGCGGCGTCGGCGCTGTCGGGTTCGGCGAGCAGCCATTCGCGGGCCCAGGCGGTGGCCGCCGGGGTTTCCGCGAGGACGACGATCCGGTGGCCTCGGCGGTCCCAGTCGTCGCCGGTGCCGACGAGCAGGCTGCGGGCCTTGGACCACCGGCCCTGGGTGAACTGGGAGCGTACGGAGACCAGTTCGGTGTCGCACAGGGCGGGGTCGAAGAGCTGGGCGTCCCGCTTGCGGGCGCGGCCGAGGGGCGGCGGAGGCGGGGACATCCGCGGGTTCCCTCCAGGGCGCGGGCGCGGGTGGGCGACGTACGTGGGAGCACGCACGGGGGACAACTGGGTCTGGTGGTAGCGGTGTTGCGGGTGGTTCGAATGGCGCGGCTGGATCACACCGGCGAGCGGTCCGGATGATCACGCACAGCAAAGCGGTACGCACAGCTCCGAGTCAAGGTCCAGTCCAGCGGGTGGCGGGTTTCCATTGGTCTCAACTACGTCGGCCACTGGCCGAGTTGGGCCGGTTGTGGCGGTACGGGTACGGGTGCCGCCCGCGCGGCCGGATCCGTACGCCGGACCCGTGACGATCCACGACGGCCCGCCGCCGCTCCCCGGGGAGCGGCGCGACCGGCTGGTGGAGGCCGTGCCGGGCGGGGCGAAGACCGCGACGGCGCGGCCGCCGCACGCGTACGGGCCGGAGGGCGGGCCGCTGCCCGGGCCGGGCGGGCACGCGGCACCGGTGGAGTGCGCCCGGCAGCACCGGCTGTCCTGGAAGTGACGGACGTACGCGTGCCGCGGCTGGCCGAGGTCGGACCGCTGCGCGCGCCGGCCCGGGGCGAGGGCCACGCGCCGGTGGCCGAATGGCGAGCCTGCCGGGACCTAGGACACCGCCTTCGCCGCCGCTCGGCCCGCGGCGCGGCCCGAGAAGATGCAGCCGCCCAGGAAGGTGCCTTCGAGGGCCCGGTAGCCGTGGACGCCCCCGCCGCCGAAGCCCGCCGCCTCGCCGGCCGCGTACACGCCGGGGAGCGGTTCGCCCGACGGGGTCAGGACGCGCGAGGAGAGGTCGGTCTCCAGGCCGCCCAGGGACTTGCGGGTCAGGATCGAGAGCCGGACGGCGATCAGCGGGGCCGCCTTCGGGTCCAGGATGCGGTGCGGGGCGGCGGTGCGGATCAGCTTGTCGCCGAGGTACTTGCGCGCCCCGTGGATGGCCGTCACCTGGAGGTCCTTGGTGAACGGGTTGGCGATCTCCCGGTCGCGGGCCACGATCTCCGCCCGGACGGTGGCCTCGTCGAGGAGGTTCTCCTTGGTGAGCTCGTTCATCCGGCGGACCATCGCGGTCAGGTCGCGTTCGACGATGAAGTCGACGCCGTGGTCCATGAAGGCCTTCACCGGACCCGGCACGGCCTGCCGGGCGCGGTCGATGACCTCGCGCACCGACTTCCCGGTCAGGTCGGGGTTCTGCTCGGAGCCGGAGAGGCCGAACTCCTTGCCGATGATGCGCTGGTTGAGCACGAACCAGGTGTGGTCGTGGCCGGTCTTCATGATGTGGTCGAGGGTGCCGAGGGTGTCGAAGCCCGGGAAGAGCGGTACGGGGAGCCGCTTGCCGGTGGCGTCGAGCCAGAGCGAGGACGGGCCGGGCAGGATGCGGATGCCGTGCCGGGCCCAGATCGGGTTCCAGTTCTCGATGCCCTCGGTGTAGTGCCACATGCGGTCCTTGTTGATGTGGCTGGCGCCCGCGTCCTCGGCGATGCCGAGCATCAGGCCGTCGACGTGCGCCGGGACCCCGGAGAGCATCCGCTCGGGCGGGGTGCCGAGCCGGGCCGGCCACTGCGCGCGCACGAGGTCGTGGTTGCCGCCGATGCCGCCGCTGGTGATGATCACGGCCTGGGCGCGCAGGGAGAAGGCGCCGGTGGCCTCGCGGCCGCTGGCGGTGCCCCGTACGGCGTCCGAGGGGGCCAGGACCTCGCCGGTGACGGTGTCCAGCGTGCCGGCGGTGGCCGACAGGCCGGTGACCCGGTGGCGGAAGGCGAGCCGGACCAGACCCCGGGCCACCCCGGCCCGGACGCGGCGCTCGAAGGGGGCGACGAGGCCCGGGCCGGTGCCCCAGGTGATGTGGAAGCGGGGGACGGAGTTGCCGTGGCCGTTCGCGTCGTAGCCGCCGCGCTCCGCCCAGCCGACGACGGGGAAGAAGCGGACGCCCCGCGCGTGCAGCCAGGGCCGCTTCTCCCCCGCCGCGAAGTCCACGTACGCCTCGGCCCAGCGGCGCGGCCAGGCGTCCTCCGGACGGTCGAAGCCCGCGGTGCCGGCCCAGTCCTGCAGGGCCAGGTCGCGGCTGTCCTTGATCCGCATCCGGCGCTGCTCGGGCGAGTTCACGAAGAACAGCCCGCCGAACGACCAGTGCGCCTGCCCACCGATCGACTGCTCGGGCTCCTGGTCGAGGAGGATCACCTTGCGGCCCGCGTCGACGAGCTCGGCGGTGGCGACGAGCCCGGCGAGGCCCGCTCCGATCACGATCACGTCAGCGTCGTACGTCATGCGTTGCCCGTCCTCCGGTCGGTGGTGGGGCAGATCCTTTGCTACGGAGCGGTAACCAGTCAACAGCGGTGGTTGGATGGATTCCGTGAGTGCCGCTGATGAAGTACTGGACGTCGTGGACCGGGAAGACCGGGTCACCGGGCAGGCCCCCAGGGGCGAGGTGTACGCCCGGGGGCTGCTGCACCGGTGTGTGTTCGTGCAGGCCAGGGATGCGCGGGGGCGGGTGTTCGTGCACCGGCGGACCGCGTCGAAGCTGGTGTTCCCCGCGTACTACGACATGTTCGTGGGCGGGGTGCTGGGCGCCGGCGAGGACTACGCGGGGGCCGCGCTGCGGGAGGCCGAGGAGGAGCTGGGGGTGAGCGGGCTGGAGCAGCCGACGCCGCTGTTCAAGTTCCTGTACGAGGGTCCGGGCGGGGCCTGGTGGTCGTACGTGCACGAGGTGCGGTGCGCCCTGCCGGTGTCCCCTCAGGCCTCCGAGGTGGACTGGCACACCTGGCTCCCGCAGGACGAGCTGGAGCGGCGGATCGCTGGCGGGGAGTGGGCCTGGGTGCCGGACGGGCTGGAGGCGTACCGGCGGCTGACGGCGTACCGGGCGGGCTGACGGGCGGGCATCGGGCCGGTCCCGGTTCCGCGGGGTGGCTGGACGTAGATTGGCCCGATGATCGACTTCGTCAAAGACGTGCGCCTCTGGTTCGCGCCGAAGCGGCTGCGGGACGAGGGCGACACCCCGGACTACCGCTTCTCGCTCGCCAACGAACGCACCTTCCTCGCCTGGATCCGGACCGCGCTGGCGCTGGTCGGCGGCGGGTTCGCGGTCGACCAGTTCCTGCCCGACCTGCGGTGGGGGGTGCGGGTCGGGATGTCCTTGGCGCTGCTCGCGGTCGGGGCGGCGTGCGCGCTGCGGGCCGTGAACCACTGGGTGCGGTGCGAGCGGGCGATGCGGCGCGGCGAGGACCTGCCGCTGTCCCGGTTCCCGGTGCTGCTGAGCCTGGGCGTCGGGCTGGTCGCGCTGGCCATGATGCTGGTCGTGCTGCTCGGCTGGACGAGCGGCCGGTGACCGGCCCCGGTACGGCCGGCGTCCGCGACGCCGGGCTGCAGCCGGAGCGGACCCGGCTGGCGTGGCGGCGTACGACCCTGGCCTGCTCGGTGGCGGTCGTACTGGCGCTGCGGCAGGCGTTGCGCGGGTCCGGATCGCCGCTGCAGGTGGGCGGGACGGCGGTGATCCTGCTGATCTGGCTGGCGTTCCTGGGCGTGGCGCACCGGCGGATGCGGGAGCTGGCGTCGGCGCGGCCGCCGGGGCTGGCACCACGGGCGGCGCTGGGGGCGGTGCTGTGCACGGTGGCGCTGGCGGTGTTCGCGATGACGGTGATCTTCTGACCGAGAGCTTCTGACCGAGAGCTTCTGACCGAGGACATCCGACGGAGGACGTCTGACGGTGATCTTCCGAGCGGGCGCGACACGAGTACGGACACAACGGGCGTTACGGGGCGATCCGCACTAGCCTCGGCGCCATGACGACCCTGCACCACGAGCACCCCACGCACGAGCACGCCCACGGCCCCTCCTGCGGCCACCAGGCGGTCCCGCACGGCGACCACGTCGACTACGCGCACGACGGCCACCTGCACCGGGAGCACTCCGGGCACTGGGACGAGTGCGAGACCCCGGACCACACCACCCACGAGGCCCACGCGCACGCGCACGGCCCGGACTGCGGGCACGAGTCCGTCGCGCACGGCGACCACGTCGACTACGTCCACGACGGGCACCGGCACGCGGAGCACGACGGCCACTACGACGACCACTGACGGCAGCCGCCGCCTCCCCCGCACGCCTCCCAACACCCCCGCTCTCCCCCGGTGTCGCCGCGGCTGACAGGATGCCGGTCATCTGTCGCAGCGACCCGGGGAGAGCGCCATGACCGTCGACGCGCCGTACGTCGTCCAGCCCGCGGACGGGGTGTACGCCTACGTCCAGCCGGACGGGGGCTGGTGCCTCAACAACGCCGGATTCGTCAGCGACGGCGGGCGGACCCTGCTCGTCGACACCGCCGCCACCGAGCGGCGGGCGCTGGCCCTGCGCGAGGCGGTCGTCGCGGCCGGGGTGCCGCTCCCCCGGACCGTCGTGAACACCCACCACCACGGCGACCACACCTACGGGAACGGGGTGTTCGCGCCCGAGGCCCTGATCATCGGGCACGACAACGCGCGCGCCGAGCAGCTCGCGGCCGGGCACCAGCTCGAACTGATCTGGCCCGCCACCGACTTCGGCGCGATATCGGTCACCGCCCCCGACCTGACCTTCAACGACCGCCTGACCCTGCACGTCGGCGACACCGAGGTCCAGGTCATCCACCCGGGCGTGGCCCACACCACCGGCGACGCGGTCGTGTGGCTGCCCCGGCAGCGGGTCGTCTTCACGGGTGACCTGGTCTTCGCCGGGGGTACGCCGTTCCTCGCGATGGGCTCGCTGTCCGGTTCGCTGCGGGCGCTGGAGCTGCTGGAGTCCCTGGGCGCGCAAACCGTCGTACCGGGTCACGGTCCGCTGACCGACGCGTCGGCGTACGGGGCCACCGGGCGGTACCTGCGGTTCGTGGCCGAACTGGCCCGGGAGGGCCGGGAGAAGGGGCTGACCCCGCTGGAGACGGCTCAGGGTGCCGATCTCGGGGAGTTCGCGGCCTGGCGGGAGAGCGAGCGGCTGGTGGCGAACGTGCACCGGGCGTACGCGGAGCTGGCCGGGGAGCCGGAGGGGGTGCCGCTGGACATCATGGCGGTGCTGCGCGACATGACGGTGATGAACGGGGGCACGCCGATCCTGTGTCACGCGTGACGCGGGGCCGGTGAGGCGTGCCCGGTGAGGCGGCCGTGCGGCGCGGCCGGAGGAGTTCCTCCGGCCCGCCCCCTGGACGGCATACCGACTGGTCGGCATGATGGCTCCGGGCAACCCGGCCCGTCACCGTCGACTCCTCACGGAGGTGCGCACCATGACCGCAGCCCCGGCAGGCTCCCCGAGCCCGCGCGGCCTGGACCTGGAGCGGCTGCGCGGCCATCTCGACGCCGCGCGCCCCGGTCTCGCGGCCGGGCCGCTGAGCGCCCGGCTGATCGAAGGGGGCCGGTCGAACCTGACGTACGCGGTCACCGACGGCTCCGCCCGCTGGGTGGTGCGCCGTCCGCCGCTCGGGCACGTCCTGGCCACCGCGCACGACATGCGGCGCGAGCACCGGGTGATCGCCGCCCTGCACGGGACGGCCGTACCGGTGCCCGAGCCGCTGCTGCTGTGCGAGGACGAGGAGGTGCTGGGGGCGCCGTTCTACGTCATGGAGTTCGTGGAGGGGGTCCCGTACCGCAGCGCCGCGCAGCTGGAGGAGATCGGCCCCGAGCGGACCCGGCGGGCGGTGCTCGCCCTCGTGGACACCCTGGTCGACCTGCACGCGGTGGACCCGGCGGCGGTGGGGCTGGGCGACTTCGGCCGGCCCGAGGGCTTCCTCGACCGGCAGTTGCGCCGCTGGGGCAAGCAGCTCGCGGCCTCCCGGGGGCGGGAGCTGGCGGGCGTCGACGAACTGCACGCCGCCCTCGGCAGGACACTGCCCGCCTCCCCCGCGCCGACGGTGGTGCACGGGGACTTCCGGCTGGACAACGTACTGATCGGCGGGCCGGACGACGCGATCCGGGCGGTGCTGGACTGGGAGATGTCCACGCTGGGCGATCCGCTGACCGACCTCGGGCTGCTCGTGATGTACAGCTCCGACCTGGGGCTGGAGGACTCGCCGGTCAGTACGACGAGCCGCGCGCCGGGGCATCCGGAGCCCGCCGAGCTGATCGCGCGGTACGCCGCCCGCTCCGGCCGGGACACCGGCGCCATCGCCTGGTACACGGCCTTCGCGTGGTTCAAGCTCGCGGTGATCCTCGAAGGCATCCACTACCGCTTCACGCTCGGGCAGACGGTCGGCGCGGGCTTCGACCGGATCGGCGAACTGGTGCCGGTCTTCATCGAGCACGGTCTGACCACCCTCAAGGAAGGCTGAGCAGCACCCATGGACTTCGCATTCGACGCCCGGACCGAGGAACTCCGCGAGCGGCTGCTCGCGTTCATGGAGGAGTACGTCTACCCGGCGGAAGCCCTCGCCGCCGAGCAGCGCGCACGGCTGGCCTCGCCCTGGGACACCCCGGCCGTGTTCGGTGAACTGAAGGCCGAGGCGCGCCGCCAGGGCCTGTGGAACCTGTTCTTCGTACACCAGCACGGCTTGCCGGACGCCGGGTACGGCGCCGGGCTGACCAACCTCCAGTACGCCCCGCTCGCCGAGATCACCGGCCGCAGCCCGCACCTGGCGCCGATGGCCACCAACTGCGCGGCCCCGGACACCGGGAACATGGAGCTGCTGGCCCAGTTCGGCAACGAGCAGCAGAAGAAGCAGTGGCTGGAGCCGCTGCTGGCCGGCGAGATCCGTTCGGCCTTCGCGATGACCGAGCCCGAGGTGGCCTCCTCGGACGCGACGAACATCGAGACGCGGATCGAGCGCGTCGGTGACGAGTACGTGGTCACGGGCCGCAAGTGGTACATCTCCGGGGCGATGAACCCGGACTGCAAGATCTTCATCGTGATGGGCAAGACCGACCCGCAGGGCGCCGACCCGCGCCGCCAGCAGTCGATGATCCTGGTCCCCCGCGACACCCCGGGCGTCGAGGTGCGCCGGGCGATGACCGTGTACGGGTACGAGGACCACGACCACGGCGGTCACGCCGAGGTGGTCTTCGACGGGGTCCGGGTCCCGGCGGCGAACCTGATCGGCGAGGAGGGCACCGGCTTCGCCATCGCCCAGGCCCGGCTCGGCCCGGGCCGGATCCACCACTGCATGCGGCTCATCGGCATGGCGGAGCGGGCCGTCGAGCTGATGTGCCGGCGCGCGGTGGGACGTACGGCCTTCGGCAAGGAGCTGGCCGCGCAGGGAGTGGTGCAGGGCTGGATCGCGGACGCCCGGGTCACCATCGAGCAGCTGCGGCTGCTGGTGCTGAAGACCGCCTGGCTGATGGACACGGCCGGGAACCGGGGCGCGCACACCGAGATCCAGGCCATCAAGATCGCGACCCCGCGCGCGGTGGTGGAGATCCTGGACCGGGCGGTGCAGCTGCACGGCGCGGGCGGGGTCAGCCAGGACTTCCCCCTGGCCGAACTGTGGGCGGCGGCCCGCACGCTCCGCCTCGCGGACGGCCCGGACGAGGTCCACCAGCGCTCACTGGCCCACCGGGAACTGAAGCCGTACCGCGCCCGGTAGGGATGCCCGGAGGGGATCGCCGCACCTGGATCCCGGATTCCGGTGTGGCGAGACCCCGGTGAACACAGTGGCCCGCATCACTCTGCCGGCCCATGCGGAATTCATCCCGGCCTGGTTCGTCTTCACCGCGTACATGTCGATCGCCGCGCTCAAGCCGGACCTCGCGCACCGGCTGCTGTTCGTGGTGCCGGCGCTGACCTTCCTCTCCCTGGCGCTGGGCGACCTCACCCAGGTCACCGCCCTCGGGCACACCGGCGGCTTCCTCGGCCTGCTGTGCGCGGGCATCGCCTGGTACGTCTCCTTCGCCGTGGTGGCCGAGGAGACCTGGGGCCGCGAGGTCCTCCCGCCGGGCTGAGGCCCGTACCGGGAGACCTCAGGCGGCGGGCCGGGGGCCCGGGCTGCCCGCCGCCGCGATGACCTCGTCCAGCACTTCGCGCGAGCGCAGCAGATCGCCGATCATCCGGTCGATCCGCTCCCGCTCCAGGCTCAGTTCGGCCACCAGTGCCGGGGTGGCCCGCGCCGCCGGGCCACCGTCCTCGTCGCGCATGCAGGGCAGGACCTTCGCGATCTTCGAGCTGTGCAGCCCCGCCGCGTAGAGCTCCTGGATCCGGATGACCCGGTCGACGGCCCGCTCGGGGAAGTCCCGGTGCCCTCCCGGCGTCCGGTCGGAGGCCAGCAGACCCTGCGCCTCGTAGTAGCGCAGCGAACGCTCGCTGACACCGGTGCGCGCCGCCAGTTCGCCGATCCTCATGCCCCACCCACCCCGCCCCAACTCCCCGGTCGGGGCTTGAATCTGACATCAGTGTGAGGTTCTACGGTACCGGCATGACGCAGACACCGCAGGTTCCCGCCGCTTCCCGCCTCTTCTCCGCCGCCCGCCTCGGCGGCCTGGAGCTCCCCAGCCGCCTGGTGATGGCGCCGCTGACGCGCAACCGCGCGGGGGCCGACGGCGTCCCGGGCGAGCTCATGGCCGCCTACTACGCACAGCGCGCCTCGGCCGGCCTGATCATCGCCGAGGCCACCACCCCGAACGCCGTGGGCCAGACCTACCCGCACATCCCCGGCATCCACACCCCGGCCCAGGCCGCCGGCTGGCGCCGGGTCACGGACGCGGTGCACGCCGCCGGCGGGCGGATGTTCCTCCAGCTCCAGCACGGCGGCCGGGTCGGCCACCCCGCCACCAGCGGGCACGTCCCGCTCGCCCCGTCCGCGGTGCCCTTCCCGGAGCCGCTGCAGACGCCCGCCGGGCTGCGGCAGGGCGTCACGCCCCGCGAGATGACCGAGGCGGACATCCGGTCCACGATCGCCGACTTCGCGGCGGCCGCGCGGGCCGCCGTGGAGGCGGGCTTCGCCGGGGTGGAGGTGCACTCCGCCAACGGCCACCTGCTCCACCAGTTCCTGGCGGGGAACACCAACCGCCGGACCGACGCCTGGGGCGGGTCCGTCGAAGGGCGGATCCGGTTCACCGTCGAGGTGGTCCGCGCCGTCATAGCGGCGGTCGGCCGCGAGCGGGTCGGCGTACGGATCTCCCCCGGGGTGGAGGTCAACGGCATCGAGGAGGGCGATACCGAGGAGATCTACCCGGCGCTGGTGGCGGCCCTGGCCGAGCTTGAGCCGGTCTACCTGCACCAGGTGTGGGCCGACCCGGACGGTCCCCGCTTCCAGGAGATCCGCAAGGCCTGGCCCGGCACGCTGATCGCCAACCCCTCGCTCTCCCGCGAGGAGGTCGCGGCCGACGGGGGCAAGCGGGCCGCCGAACGGCTGCTGGCCGAGGGCGCGGACCTGGTGGCGCTGGGCCGGGGCTTCCTCGCCAACCCCGACTTCGCCGAGCGGCTGCGCACCGGCGCCCCGCTCAACGAGCTCCGCCCGGAGTTCCTGATGCACGTGCACGGGTCGCAGGGCTACACCGACTACCCCGCGCTGGGCGAGGACAGGGGTTAGGGGCGGAGCGAGCGCAGCAGCAGGTCGGCGAGGTGGTCGGCGACCTGGTGGGCGGTGAGCGGCCCGTCCGTGCGGTACCAGGTCGACAGGTGGTGGACGGAACCGAAGTAGAAGTCCACCACCAGGTCGGCGGGGGTCGCCGTGGAGAAGACCCCGCCGTTCTGTCCCTCCTCGACCAGGGCCCGGAACCGCTCGTGGTAGCGCCGGCGCTCCGCCCGCACCTGCTTGTACTTCTCCGGGCTGAGCTGGTGCATCGACCGGAAGAAGATCATCGCGTCGTCGAGGTTCTCGATGGTGGTGACCACCACGTCGGCCGCGGCGGCCCGCAGCCGCTCCTCGACGGGGGCGTCGGATCCGGCCACCGCGTCGAGCCGCTGCTGCTGGAGGCGCAGCATCCGCGCGTACACCTCGTGCAGCAGGTCGTCCTTGGAACCGAAGTAGTGGTAGAGCGCGCCCTTGGTGACGCCGGCCGCTTCGACGATCTCCTGGACGGAGGTGCGGTCGTAGCCCCGTTCGGCGAACAGCCTGGTGGCGACGGCCAGCAGCCGCTGCGGCACCGGGGTCTCCCGGTTCACGTCCTCGGGTCCCGCGGTGGTCCTGGCGGCCATGGTGCTCGCCTTCCTCTCCTGGTGCGTCGCCTGTCTGCGCTGTACGACCGTCCGACTGTTTTCAGCCGCGTTCGCGCAGTTCCCGTCGCAGGATCTTGCCACTGGTGGTCTGGGGAAGAACAGGCAGGATCTCCACCTCGCGCGGGTACTTGTACGCGGCGAGGCGCTCGGCGCAGTACGCGGACAGCTGCGCGGGCTCGGCGGAGGCGCCGGGCCGCAGGCTCACGTACGCCTTCACGCTCTCCCCGCGGTAGGGGTCGGGGACGCCGACGACGGCCGCGTCGCGGACGGCGGGGTGGGTGTGCAGGACGTCCTCCACCTCCCTGGGCCAGACCTTGAACCCGGAGGCGTTGATCATGTCCTTCTTGCGGTCGACGACGTAGAGCCAGCCGTCCGGGTCCATGAAGCCGACGTCGCCGGTGCGGAGTTCCCCGTCCGGGAAGGCCTTGGCGGTTTCGTCGGGGAGGCCCCAGTAGCCGGGTACGACCTGCGGGCCGCGGACGGCGATCTCGCCGGTCTCGCCGAAGGGGAGCTCCGCGCCGTGCTCGTCGAGGATCCGTACGAGGGTCTGTGCGCCGGGGACACCGACCGAGAGGGTGCCGGAGGCGGGGTCGACGGGGGCCTCGCGGTGGGCGGGGACCGAGGCGCAGGGGGCGGTGCACTCGGTGAGGCCGTAGCCGTTGCGCAGGTAGAAGCCGAAGGAGGCGCGGAGGCGTTCGACCAGGGCGGGCGGGAGCGGGGCGCCGCCGGAGGAGATCACCTGGAAGGAGGCGAAGTGGTCCGGGGTGGCGGCGGGGTGGGCGGCGAGGGCCGTGAAGGCGGTGGCCGGGCCGATGGTGTAGGCGGGGCGGTGCTCGACGAAGGCGTCGAGGACGGTGCCGGCGTCGAAGCGGTGGGCGAGGACGAGGGTGCCGGCGTTGGCGAAGCAGGCGGCGAGCTCGCAGACCAGGCCGGTGATGTGGAAGAGCGGGGCCATCGCGAAGTACCCGGCGCCCTCGGGGAGGGGGTGGCCGGTGACCTGGCGGGTGGCGTTGTAGGTGAGCGCGCCGTGCGGGTTCATGGCGCCCTTGGGGGTGCCGGAGGTGCCCGAGGTGTAGCTGATCAGGGCGAGGTCGGCGGCGGTGAGCCGGGGATCGGCCGGCGCGGGGTGGCCCTGGCGGGCCACGGCGGCGAGGTCGGCGGGGGCGAACCCCGGGGCGGACCCCGGGCCCGCCTCCCGTGCCGGGGTGCCCGTCCCTCGGCGGGGCCCGGGGAGGGGGGCGGCCTGGGGCACGCGGGTGGCCCGGGGCACGGAGGCGGCCGGGGAGACGGCGGCGGCCTGGGGGACGGCGGCGGCCGGGGAGACGGCGGCGGATGCCGGGACGGAGCCGTCCCCCGTGGCGGGGCCGCCCGCCGGGGCGGGCTGGGAGGCGGGGGCGCCGGCCCGGGCCGTGGCGCCGGGCGGGGCGGGGGTGCCCGCAGGGGTGCCGGGCGGGAAGGCGCGGGGGTCGTCGCGGGTCTGGAAGTCGCGGGGGTCGGCGGTGAGGACGGTGTGGACGCCGGTCGCGCGGGCGGTGGCGTGGAGGCACGCCGTCCAGGCCCGGGTCTCGCAGATCAGGGCGGTCGCGCCCGAGTCGCGCAGGATATGACCGGCCTCGGCGGACTTGTACATGGGGTTCAGCGGGACGACCACCGCCCCGGCCTTCCAGGCGGCCAGCACGGCGAGCACGAAGTGCGGGGTGTTCTGGAGCATGACGGCGACCCGGTCGCCCCGCCGGATCCCGCGCGCCGCGAGGTGTCCGGCGAGGGAGTCGGAGAGGGCATCGGCTTCGGCGTAGCC
>NZ_JBHWBP010000187.1:0-3746 GCF_042735575.1 Streptomyces sp. NPDC059564
TCCTCGCCCTTGGAGTCCACACGGGCTCCGTCGCCGGTGTAGCGCATGTCCAGGGTGACCCCGATGACGGGGTGGGTGGCGCGGCCGGTGCGGATGAGCTCCTCGGCGACGCGCTTGCCCTGGTTGACCGGGATGGCGAAGCCGAGGCCGATGCTGCCGCTCTGGCGGGTGTCGTCGCCGCCGTCGGCGCCCTTGTCGGCGCCGCGGATCGCGCTGTTGATGCCGATGACGTGGGCGCGGGAGTCCAGGAGCGGGCCGCCGGAGTTGCCGGGGTTGATGGGGGCGTCGGTCTGGAGGGCGTCGACGTAGCTGATGTCGCTGCCGTCGCCCTTGTCGCCGCCCGCGGTGATGGGGCGGCCGGTGGCGCTGATGATGCCCGCCGTGACGGTGTTGGAGAGGTCGAAGGGGGCGCCGATGGCCACGACCGGGTCGCCGACGCGGACGTTCTCCGAATTGCCGAGGGCCAGGGGGCGCAGCCCGCGGACGCCGGTGACCTTCACGACCGCCAGGTCGTAGCCGCCGTCGCGGCCGACCAGCTCGGCGGTGACGCTCTCGCCGGTGCTGAAGGTGACCGTTATGTCCTTGGCGTCGGCGACGACGTGGTTGTTCGTCAGGATGTGGCCCTGCTCGTCCAGGACGAACCCGGTTCCTGTGCCGCCTCCGCCGCTCCCGTTGACGTGCAGGGTGACGACGCCCGGCAGCGCGGTGGCGGCGATGCCGGCCACGCTCTCCGGGGCCCGGCCCTTGTTGTCCACGGCGGCCTGCGGGAGCTCCAGGCGGGTGCTGCTCCGGCGCTCGGCGAGGATGCCGAGGTAGCCGCCGACGCCTCCGGCGAGGAGGGCGATCAGGGCGCCGAAAACCGCGAGCCGCAGGAGCCCGGGGGCGCGGCGCGGACCCTGGTCGACCACCTGAAGCGGCTGGTCGGCCCAGGGGTCGTACCGCGGCCCGGGGGCGGTCTCGGACTCGGACGCGGTCTGCGCCGCCGGGGCTTCCGGCGCGGACGGAGCCTGGTGGGGCCGCGCCGGGCCGTCGGGCCGGCTCCACCAGGTCGGAGCCGGACCGCTCTGCTGACTGTCGCGACTGTCGGACATGGACGCTCCCCGCAGGCCTGTCGCACCGCAGGACGGCGCATCTGCCGCAGATTCAACCAGGTAACGGAACCCCACGGAGGGCAGGGGCCTGCGAACCGGGGCGCACCCCGCCGAACCGGGCGGGGGCCGGGCCTACCGGGACCCGCCGGGCCGGGCCCAGGGCTCCCCCGGCCGGCGGCGGAGCTCCCGGGAAGGGCCGGGGGCTCCGCCTCTGGTTCCTCAGCGGGAGAGGGAGACCGGGAGGGCGGTCGCCGGGGCGGAGGGGGTGGCCGTCGGGAACGGTCCGACCGGGCCCAGGCTGGGCACGACGCCGGGGCTCGGCAGCCGGTCGCGGACGACCGCGTCGGTCAGCGGGACCGACGGTCCGGGCCGGGAGGCGGGGGCGTCACCCCGCGCGTTCGGCTCGACCGCGTCCATCGGCAGCGAGCCGCCCAGCGCGATCGCGGCCAGCGACACGGCTCCCGCCGCGACGAAGGCGAACCGGCGCCGCGGACGGCCCACCTCGTGGATACGGAACCCCTCGCGCGGGGCGGCCGGGGCCGCGTACCCGAACGAGGCGAAGGGGTCGACGCCCGGCGCACCGGCGCCCATCGGTCTGCCCGAGGCACCCGGCGGACCGGAAGGCCCCTCGGGACCTCCCCCCGGCAGGCCCTGGAGGCGTGCCAGCAGCCCCGCGGACAGCGGGGGCGGGGCACTCTCCACGAACAGGGTCTTCAGCCGGCGCTGTGCGTCGGCCTCGGCCTTGCACTTGGCGCAGGTCGCCAGGTGCGCCAGCACCCGCTCGCGCGCGTCGTGCTTCAGCTCCCCGTCCACCAGGGCGGCGAGCCGGTCGCCCAGGTGCTGCTCGGCGGGGGACGGACTGACTCCGCTCACTCGGCTCCGCCCTCTCCCCCGGCGCCCGGAGCGCCCACCGCCACGCCCGCCAGAGCGCGCTGCTCCGCACGGGCCTCGGGAGACCGGTGCTTGAGCGCCTTGCGCAGGTGCGAGCGGCCACGGTGGATACGGCTGCGGACGGTACCGAGCTTCACGCCGAGCGTGGCGGCGATCTCCTCGTAGGACAGGCCCTCGATGTCACACAGGACCACGGCGGCCCGGAACTCGGGCGCGAGGGTGTCCAGCGCCTGCTGCACGTCCGCGTCGAAGTGGGTGTCGTGGAGCACCTGCTGCGGGGACGGCTCACGGCTCGGCAGCCGCTCGGCGGCGTCGTCGCCGAGGGCGTCGAAGCGGATCCGCTGCTTGCGGCGCACCATGTCCAGGAACAGGTTCGTGGTGATGCGGTGCAGCCAGCCCTCGAAGGTGCCCGGCGTGTACGTCGACAGCGAGCGGAAGACGCGGACGAAGACCTCCTGCGTCAGGTCCTCGGCGTCGTGCTGGTTGCCGGTGAGGCGGTAGGCGAGACGGTAGACCCGCGCGCTGTGCGTGCTGACGATCTCCTCCCACGTGGGAGGGGTCCACGCCTGAGAGCCCGCATCGGCGGCAAAGGTCGCGGTGGTCGCGGTCGCGGTGTGGGCGGTGTGGAAGCGGTCAGCAATGTCGGTCACGGATTTCGGCTCACCCGCCGACCAGAAGAGACGTCTCAGAACGCCTCCACGATCCACAGGCGCAGCCGCACCTCCCCTGTCGGCTCTGGTGGTGTCCAGTGGAGCCCCTACCATAGCCACCCCTCCCGTCAGCTCTGGATAAGCCTTTTTGCAGTAACTTTGCACGGGTCTTGGGTCCCGGGCCGCCGATCTGCCCGCTGCCGTCCCCTCTATCCCGCCTCTAGTCCTCCCAACGCCCGGTCCCATCTGCGGGTTCCCGACGTCAGCGGATACAGTCACCGTTGCGCCAACTATGGGGACAGGAGAGGGTCATTAGCGGCAACCGGCAGACGAGCTGGGCGTTCGCCGACGCGTTTGTCGCCGAGGACGACGCTCTGCGATGGGCCCGCGACCGGTCCAGGGAAGCGGGCCTGCGGTCCGTGTCCCCCGGAACCGGGGCCGCGCTGCGCCTGCTGGCCGCCACCGCGGACGCCAAGGCGGTCGCCGAGATCGGCACCGGTACCGGCGTCTCGGGCATCCACCTGCTGCACGGGATGCGGCCGGACGGGGTCCTGACCACGGTGGATCCCGAAGCCGACCGGCAGGCCTTCGCCCGCCAGGCCTTCCGCGCGGCCGGCTTCGCGGGCAACCGCGCGCGCTTCATCCCGGGGCGCGCCCTCGACGTCCTGCCACGGCTCGCCGACGGCGGCTACGACCTCGTCTTCTGCGACGGGGACCCGTCCGAGTCCCTGGACTACCTCGCCGAATCGTTGCGCCTGCTGAGGCCCGGCGGGCTGGTGTGCTTCGAGGGAGTGTTCTCGGACGGCCGTACGGTCGACTCCGCGGCGCAGCCGGTGGAGGTGATCCGGGTCCGCGAGCTGCTGCGCAGCGTGCGGGAGAGCCCGGCGCTGGAGGCGGCCCTCCTGCCGGTGGGCGACGGGCTGCTCTGCGCCGTCCGGCGGTAGCCCGGCCGGCTGTGTACCGGGGCCGCCCGCGGGTTGTGCGGGGGCTGCGCCTCCCCGGCTCCGCACAAGGCCCCATCACGTGCGGCGCCGTTGCCGGGGGGCGGCCCCCCGCCCCCCCCCGCCCCAAACACCCCGCGGCGGGCGCACACACACCCAAGAGGCTGATACAA
>NZ_JBHWBP010000187.1:3756-14442 GCF_042735575.1 Streptomyces sp. NPDC059564
TCACGTGCGGCGCCGTTGCCGGGGGCCGGCCCCCGGACCCCCGCGCCTCAAACGCCGGCGAGGCTGTCCCACACACACCACCGCCCCGGGCGCTGGGAGCGGCCGGGGCGGTGTGAGGTTCTGGTGGTGCCGACGGGTTAGCCGACGACCTTCTTCAGGGCGTCACCCAGGGCGTCCGCTTCGTCCGGAGTCAGCTCGACGACGAGCCGACCGCCGCCCTCGAGCGGTACGCGCATGACGATGCCCCGCCCCTCCTTGGTGACCTCGAGCGGGCCGTCGCCCGTCCGCGGCTTCATGGCCGCCATGCTCGTTCCCCTTCCTGAAACCAGCTCATCGTCAGCCGACGGCCCCGTTCAGGCGCCTAGTACCCGGCATCGAACACATTGCTTCCCAGCCATTATCCCGCATGTCAGGACCCGATGACCAACATCGGACGGGAACGCTTGCGCAACGCGCTCGGCCAAAACCACTCATTTCGGGGACCCGCCTGCGATACTTCGCCGCCACCCCAACGCACGGCCTCCGCTTTGTTTGACGCACATCACACACCCGCCCCCGGTCCCGTCCGCCATGCTGACCCTTGGACCGGCCAGTACCGACCGGTAGCCAAGCCCGCGACGAAGGGGGACCCCCGCCATGGCCGACAGCGTGCTCTACGAAGTGACCGATGGACTCGCGACCATCACGATCAACCGGCCCGACGCGATGAACGCCATGAACACGGAGGCCAAGGTCGCCCTGCGCGACGCGGTCCTGGCGGCCGCGGCCGACACCGCGGTGCGGGCCGTGCTGCTGACGGCGGCCGGCGACCGGGCCTTCTGCGTGGGCCAGGACCTCAAGGAGCACATCGGCAACCTCGCGGCGGACCGCGAGAACGGCTCCACGCTCACCATGAGCACCGTCACCGAGCACTACAACCCGATCGTCCGGGCCCTCACCGAGATGCCCAAGCCGGTGGTCGCCGGCGTGAACGGCGTGGCGGCCGGGGCCGGCTTCGGTTTCGCGCTCGCCGCCGACTTCCGCGTCGTCGCGGAGACGGCCTCCTTCAACACCTCCTTCGCGGGGGTGGCGCTGACCGCCGACTCCGGGGTGTCCTGGACGCTGCCCCGCCTGATCGGCGCCTCCCGCGCGTCCGACCTGCTCCTCTTCCCCCGCTCCCTGAAGGCTCCGGAGGCCTACGAGCTGGGCATCGCGAACCGCCTCGTCCCCGCGGAGTCGCTGCGCACGGAGGCCGAGTCGGTCGCCCGTACCCTCGCGGCGGGCCCCACGGTGGCCTACGCGGCCCTCAAGGAGTCCCTGGCCTACGGGGCCTCCCACTCCCTCTCCGAGGCCCTGGAGCGCGAGGACGAGCTCCAGAGCCGCGCGGGTGCCTCCGAGGACCACGCCATCGCCGTGCAGGCGTTCCTCGCGAAGCAGCCGCCGGAGTACCTGGGCCGCTGAGCCCCGGCGGCCCGGCCTGCTACGCCTCGCGGGAGACGCAGCCCGCGAGGTGGTCGTTGACCAGGCCGCACGCCTGCATCAGGGCGTAGGCGGTGGTCGGCCCGACGAAGCGGATGCCCGCCTTCTTCAGGGCCTTGGCCAGCGCCGTGGACTCCGGGGTCACCGCCGGGACGTCGGCGGTGTTCCGCGGGGCCCGGCCCGGCTTCTTCGGCGCGTGGGACCAGATCAGCTCCTCCAGGTCCCCCGGCTGCCAGCCCGCCAGCACCTTGGCGTTGGCGAGGGTGGCCTCGATCTTGGCCCGGTTGCGGATGATCCCCTCGTCCGCGAGGAGCCGTTCGGCGTCCGCCGGGCCGAAGGCGGCGACCTTCGCGATCTCGAACGAGGCGAAGGCCGTACGGAACCCCTCGCGGCGGCGCAGGATCGTCAGCCAGGACAGCCCGGACTGGAAGGCCTCCAGGCACAGCCGCTCGTACAGCGCGTCGTCCCCGTGGACCGGCTTGCCCCACTCGGTGTCGTGGTAGACGACGTAGTCCTCCGTGGAGAGCCCCCACGGGCAGCGCAGCCCGCCGTCGGGTCCGGCGACCAGTCCGCCGCCGCTCACCGGGCGTCCTTGGTGAGGTCGATCCGCTCGCCGGCGTCCGGGCCCGCGGGCCCGGCGGCCGTCGCGGCCGCCGTCAGTTCGGCGATCCGCGCGTCCCGCTCGGCCAGCTCCGCGGACAGCCGGTCGAGTACGTCGTCCACCTCGGCCATCCGGTAGCCGCGCGGCGCGACCGGCAGCCGCAGGGCGTCGATGTCCGCCTGCACCACCGGCCTGCTCTCCGGCAGCGCGTCGGCCACCCGGTCCGGCTCGGCCTCGGGCAGTACGGCCTCCGCGCCTCCGCCGATCACCGCGAGGGTGACCGCGGCCACGACCACGACCAGCGCGATCAGCAAGAACCAGAACACGATCAACTCCCCTGAGAGACTCCGGCCACCAGGTTAAGGTCGCAGACGAGGCGCGAGGGTCGCCGAAGGAGGAAAGAGCAGGATGCTGCGACTGGGCAGGCGCGAGTTCGACCCCCACGAGCCGGTGATCATGGCCATCGTGAACCGGACTCCGGACTCCTTCTACGACCAGGGCGCGACCTTCCGCGACGAGCCCGCGCTGGACCGGGTCGAGCAGGCGGTGGCCGAGGGCGCGGCGATCATCGACATCGGCGGGGTCAAGGCGGGCCCGGGCGAGCACGTGGACGCGGCGGAGGAGGTCCGGCGCACGGTCGGCTTCGTGGCGGAGGTGCGCCGCCGCCACCCGGACGTGGTGATCAGCGTGGACACCTGGCGGCACGAGGTCGGCGAGGCCGTCTGCGAGGCCGGGGCGGACGTGCTGAACGACGCGTGGGGCGGGGTGGACCCGAAGCTGGCGGAGGTCGCGGCGCGCTTCGGCGCGGGGATCGTCTGCACCCACGCGGGCGGCGTGGAGCCGCGGACCCGGCCGCACCGGACCTCGTACGAGGACGTGATGGCGGACATCCTGCGCGTCACGGTCGGGCTCGCGGAGCGGGCGGCGGCCCTCGGCGTCCCCCGGGAGTCGATCATGATCGACCCGGGTCACGACTTCGGGAAGAACACCCGCCACTCGCTGGAGGCCACGCGCAGGCTGGCGGAGATGGCGGACACCGGCTGGCCGGTGCTGGTCTCCCTGTCCAACAAGGACTTCGTCGGCGAGACCCTCGACAAGCCCGTCAAGGAACGCCTGCTGGGCACGCTGGCCACGACGGCCGTCTCGGCCTGGCTCGGCGCCCAGGTCTACCGCGTCCACGAGGTCGCGGAGACGAAGCAGATCCTCGACATGGTCGCGTCCATCCAGGGCCACCGGCCCCCGGCGGTCGCCCGCCGCGGGCTCGCCTGAGCAACCACCCGACGGCCGGAGGCCGGCGCAGCCGTCCGAAGCCGGTAAGGCGCCCCGGCGCCGCACCGCGCGAGGACGGCGTCAAGAAGCGGCTCCTGGACATGGTCGCGTCCATCCAGGGCCACCGGCCCCCGGCGGTCGCCCGCCGGGGCCTGGCGTAGCGCGTCCCCGGGACTACTTGCCGACTTCCTTCGTCACCAGGGCGATGGCCTCGTCGACGTCGTCGGTGACGTGGAAGAGGTGGAGGTCCTTCTCCGAGGCCTTGCCCTGGGCGATGACCGTGTTGCGCAGCCAGTCGATCAGACCGCTCCAGTACGCCGTGCCGAACAGCACGATCGGGAAGCGGGTGATCTTCTGGGTCTGCACGAGGGTCAGCGCCTCGAACATCTCGTCCAGCGTGCCGAGACCGCCCGGCAGCACCACGAAGCCCTGGCTGTACTTCACGAACATCGTCTTGCGGACGAAGAAGTACCGGAAGTTCAGGCCGAGGTCGACGTGCTGGTTGAGCCCCTGCTCGAAGGGGAGCTCGATGCCCAGGCCGACGGAGATGCCGTTCGCCTCGCGGGCGCCCTTGTTGGCCGCCTCCATCGCACCCGGGCCGCCGCCGGTGATGACGGCGAAGCCGGCGTCGACGAGCGCGTGCCCGATCCGTACGCCCGCCTCGTACTCCGGCGAGTCCACCGCGGTGCGGGCCGAGCCGAACACGCTGATCGCGGGCGGCAGCTCCGCGAGCGTGCCGAAGCCCTCGATGAACTCCGACTGGATGCGCAGGACCCGCCAGGGATCGGTGTGCACCCACTCGGAGGGCCCGGCCGAATCCAGCAGCCGCTGGTCCGTCGTACTGCCCGCCTGCACCTGGCCCCGCCTCCGCAGCACCGGCCCGAGCTGCTGCTCCTCGGGCCGCCGGCGAGCCGAACCTTCGGGGTTGCCCATGATGTGCTCCCTCCTGCTGATCGTTGGATCAGGTTAGGCGCACGAAGGTGACCGGAAGGGGAATTTACGAGGTCAGCCAGGCACGGAGTCGTTCCTCGCAGTGCAGGATGGCCTTCGTCTCGACGCGTTCGTCGACCTTGTGGGCCAGCAGGGCGTCGCCCGGGCCGTAGTTGACGGCCGGTACGCCGAGCGCGCTGAAGCGGGACACGTCCGTCCAGCCGAACTTCGGCATGGCGTGCCCTCCGACGGCTTCCATGAAGGCCGCGGCGGCCGGGTGGGAGAGGCCGGGGAGGGCGCCGGGCGAGGAGTCGTCGATCACGAACTCGTCGACGCCGCAGTCCGCGAAGACCTCCCGTACGTGGGCGATCGCCTCGTCCACGCCGCGATCGGGGGCGTAGCGGAAGTTCACCGTCACCGTGCAGGCGTCCGGGATGACGTTGTTGGCGACGCCTCCCTCGATGCGGACGGCGTTGAGGCCCTCGTGGTACTCCAGGCCGTCGATGACCGGCTTGCGGGGCTCGTACGCGGCCAGCTTCGCCAGGATCGGGCTCGCGGCGTGGATGGCGTTGGAGCCCATCCAGCTGCGCGCGGAGTGGGCGCGCTCGCCGCTGGTGCGCAGCAGGACGCGCAGGGTGCCCTGGCAGCCGCCCTCGACTTCGGCGTCGGAGGGTTCCAGCAGGACGGCGAAGTCGCCGGTCAGCCAGTCGGGGTGGGCCTCGGCGACCTTGCCGAGGCCGTTGAGGTCGGCGGCGACCTCTTCCTGGTCGTAGAAGACGAAGGTGAGGTCGCGGTTGGGCTCGGGAACCGTCGCGGCGATCCTCAGCTGCACGGCGACCCCGGACTTCATGTCCGTCGTGCCGCAGCCCCACAGGACGTCGTTCTCGTCCAGGCGGGACGGGACGTTGTCGGCGATCGGCACGGTGTCGAGGTGGCCGGCGAGTACGACGCGCTCGGCGCGGCCGAGGTGCGTACGGGCGACGACGTTGTTCCCGTGGCGGTCGACGGTGAGGTGCGGGAGGCCGCGCAGCGCGTTTTCCACGAGGTCGGCGAGTACCTTCTCGTCGCCGCTCACGGATGGGATGTCGACGAGCCGGGCGGTCAGCTCGGCAGCGTCCAGGGTGAGGTCCAGCTCGGATTCGGGCATGGACCCGACCCTAACGCCCCAAGGCGGGCGGCCACGGGGTCCGTCCGGCCGCTGGACGCGTCATATGCCTCAAGTACGGTGGGCCGCGTGTCCGAGACCGATCGCTCCCGTTCCCGCCGCCGCAGGCCGCTCCGCGTGGCCCTGGGTCTGGCCGTCCTGCTCGCGGTGGTCGGGTACTTCGCCGTCCAGCGTTCGTCCAACGGCGGTGGCGCTCCGTACTGCACGGCCACCGCGACCGGGGCGGGTTCCGCTTCGGCGGGCACGGAGCAGTCGTACGAGATGACGCCGGAGCAGGCGTCCAACGCGGCGACGATAGCCGCCGTCGGGATCTCCAAAGGGCTGCCGGACCGGGCGGTGACCATCGCGCTGGCGACGGCGATGCAGGAGTCGGCACTGCGCAATCTGGACCACGGCGACCGGGACTCTCTTGGCTTGTTCCAGCAGCGTCCCTCGCAGGGCTGGGGCACCCCGGAGCAGATCATGGACCCGGTGTACTCGGCGGGGATCTTCTACGACCGGCTCGCCGAGATCAAGGGGTACACGCGGCTCCCGCTGACGGTGGCCGCGCAGCGGGTGCAGCTCAGCGGCTTCCCGCAGGCCTACGCGAAGCACGAGCCGGACGCGACGGTCCTGACGGCCGCCTTCGGCGAGAGCGCCACGCCCGCCACCCTGACCTGCTCCGGCCCGGCTCCGGCGGCGGGCGACCCGGAGCGGATCCGCGCGGAGCTGACCCGGGCCTTCGGCAAGGAGGCGCTGGGCACCGCGCACGGCGGGGTGACGGCCGGCCGTGCGAAGCCGGGCGCGGTCCCGGAGGCCGAGGTCACGCTGCGGCTGAAGAAGGACGGCGGGCCGGTCGAGGCGCGCCGGGGCCGGGCGATGGCGCACTGGGCGGTGGCCCGCTCGAAGGAACTGGGGATCGCCCGGGTCTCGTACGGCACGTCGGGCTGGACCGCGGGCACCGGGGGGAACCGCTGGCAGCCCCGGGGCACCGGGGGCTCGGACCCGCACGACCCGGTGGCGGACGAGGTGCGGATCTTCGTCGCCCGCCGGGGCTGAGGCGATACCGCTCGCGCGTACGGTCCTTCACCCGTGCGGGGGTCGTGCGCCGGGCGGGCAATGGCCGCCGGTGTGGACAGAAGGCCTGGTCGGCGCGCATCCAATGCGTTTGTCGCGGAAGCCGATTAAACGATGCGTTACTGATCCTTTACCGACCGGGTCCGCAACTCCACCCACCCCGGGAGCGGTTGTACACGGCGTACTCAGCCGCTACCGCTTAGGAGCATCATGTCCCTCCCCCTGACCCGCCGGATCGCCCGCGCCGCGCTTCTCCTCGCAGCCGGTACCGCTCCCGTGGTCGGTGCGGCCGGCGCGGCCAGCGCCGCGGGCCTGGAGTCCGTGCCGCAGCTGGGCGCGCTCACCGCGCCGGACGCCTCCGCCTCCTCCGCCGCCGGCCAGGCCGCGGACGTCGCCACCGAGGCCCTCCCGGCCGCCGCCCCCGCCGCCGCGGTGGCGGACGGTGCGGGCGGCATGCTCGGCGGCCTGCCCGTGGCCGGGCAACTGCCGGCGAAGGACCTGCCGGTGAAGGACCTGCCCACGAAGGACCTGCCCGTGAAGGACCTGCCCGTCGGCCAGCTGCCGGTCAGCACCCTGCCCCTGGGCGGTCTGCCGCTCGGCGGCTGATCCGCACCGCACGGGCACGCCGAAGGGGCCGGGAGCACGAACTCCCGGCCCCTTCGGGCTGCTGCGGCCCGGCGGGCCTCAGCCCAGGCGCTTGACCGCGGCCTCGACCCGCTCGTCGGTGGCGGTGAAGGCGACGCGGACGAAGTTCGCGCCGGCCTCGCCGTAGAAGTCGCCCGGCGCGACCAGGATGCCCAGGCCCGCGAGGTGGGCGACGGTGTCCCAGCAGGGCTCGTCGCGGGTCACCCACAGGTAGAGGCTGGCCTCGCTGTGCTCGACGCGGAAGCCGTGCGCCTCCAGGGCGGTGCGCAGCGCCTCGCGGCGGGCGGCATAGCGGCCGCGCTGCTCCTCGACGTGGGCGTCGTCGCCGAGGGCCGCGACGACGGCGGCCTGGACGGGGGCCGGGGTCATCATGCCGCCGTGCTTGCGGATCTCCAGCAGCTCGCCGAGCACCTCGGCGTCACCGGCGATGAACGCGGCCCGGTAGCCCGCCAGGTTGGACCGCTTGGAGAGCGAGTGGACGGCCACGATGCCCTCGTAGGATCCGCCGCAGACCTCGTCGTGCAGGACGGAGACCGGCTCGGCCTCCCAGCCGAGTTCCAGGTAGCACTCGTCGCTGAAGAGCAGGATGCCGTGCTCGCGCGCCCAGGCCACGATCCGGATCAGCTCCTCCTTCGCGAGGACCTTTCCGGTGGGGTTGGACGGGGAGTTGAGCCACAGCAGCTTCACGCCGGCCGGGTCGAGGTCGGTCGGGTCGTCGTAGACCACGGCCTCCGCGCCGCACAGCCGTGCGCCGACCTCGTACGTCGGGTAAGCGAGGCGGGGGTAGGCGACCTTGTCGCCGGCGCCGAGGCCCAGCTGGGTCGGCAGCCAGGCCACCAGTTCCTTGGAGCCGACCACGGGCAGCACGTTGCGGTGCCCGGCGGCGCTCGCGCCGAGGCGGCCGCGCAGCCAGCCGGTGATCGCGTCGCGCAGGGCGGGCGTTCCCCAGACGGTCGGGTAGCCCGGGGAGTCCGCGGCGCCGATCAGGGCGCGCTGGATCAGCTCGGGGACCGGGTCCACGGGCGTGCCGACCGAGAGGTCGACGATGCCGTCCGCGTGGGCCGCCGCCGTGGCCTTGTACGGCTCCAGCTTGTCCCAGGGGAAGGCGGGAAGACGGTCGGAAACTGCGGCCACGGTGGTCTCTGCTCTCTCTGAGTGGCGGGAAAACGGCTCGGTCCCGTACGGCGGGTGTGCCGTACGGGACCGAGAGGCGCGTCTGCCGTGAACGGTCAGTGCTCGCCGTTGATGTCGGCAGGCAGTGCGGCGACGAAGGGGTGGTCCCGCTCGATCAGGCCGAGCTTGGAGGCACCACCGGGCGAACCGAGCTCGTCGAAGAACTCGACGTTCGCCTTGTAGTAGTCCTTCCACTCCTCCGGGGTGTCATCTTCGTAGAAGATGGCCTCGACCGGACAGACCGGCTCACACGCGCCGCAGTCGACGCACTCGTCCGGGTGGATGTACAAGGACCGCTGGCCCTCGTAGATGCAGTCGACGGGGCACTCTTCGATGCATGCCTTGTCCTTGACGTCGACACAAGGCTCCGCGATGACGTAGGTCACGCTCTCGTTCCTCCTCGGTAGGGCTGTCCATTCGCGCGGGAGCGCGGCGTCGTCGATGCCCGCACCTAGTATCTCCGTTCCCGGGCACGATCCGAACAGGAGGGGCGGACAGAGCTGTGGAAATCACTGCCGGAGGACTGCTGGAGATCCGTATCACCCCGGCTGACGTGGGGAAACGGGTGTCTGTACGACGGGTGGAGGACGGGGGTCGGCTGCCCCCCTCCTTCACGGACACCGTCGGGGTTCTCACATCCTGGAACGAGGGTGTGCTGACGATCACACGCAAGGACGGCGTGTCCGTCCGCATCGCGGAATCCTCGCTGGTGGCGGGCAAGACGGTGCCCCCGGCACCGGCCCGGCGCAGGGGGCCCGCGGCCTCCTTCGAGGAGCTCGCGCGGGTCACGGCGCGGGCCTGGCGGCCGCTGGAGAGCGAGCCCCTGGGCGAGTGGACCCTGCGGGCCGCCGAGGGGTTCACCCGGCGGGCCAACTCGGTGCTCCCGCTCGGCGACCCCGGCATACCCCTGGACGAAGCACTCGCGCGGGTGACCGCCTGGTACGCGAAGCGCGGTCTTCCGGCGTACGTGCAGGCGGCGACGGGCGCCGTCGGCACGCAGGAGCCGCTCTGCGCGGAGCTGGAGCGGCGCGGCTGGGTCAACGAGGTCTCGGCGGAGGTCCGGATCGGGGCGCTCGCGCCGGTCGGCGACGCGGACGTGGACGAGGCGGCCCTGTCGGCGGTGGAGCTGACCCGTGCTCCGGACGAGGACTGGCTGGGGCGCTACGGGAAGGTCCGGGACCCGGAGCTGGCCCGGCGGATGCTGGTCGAGGGGCCGTCGGTGTGGTTCGCCTCCCTCGGCGGCGGCCGGGCGATCGGGCGCTGCGTCGTGGACGGACGCTGGGCGGGCTTCGCGGCGGTGACGGTCGATCCGGAGCACCGGCGGCGGGGGCTCGCGACGGCCGTGATGACGGCGCTGGCGCGGCGGGCGCTGGAGGAGGGCGCGTCGGCGGCGTGGCTCCAGGTGGAGACCGGCAACCCCGGGGCGCGGGCCCTGTACGACGGGATGGGCTTCGCCACGCACCACGCCTACCACCACTTCCGGGCGGGCCGGTGAGCGCGGCGACGCGGGCGCTGTTCGCGGCGGAGGCCCGCTCCGAACGGCCGGACCTCGCGCAGCTGTGCCTGCTGCTGGCCGCGGAGGCCGACCCTGAGCTGGACGAACGGGTCATGGACTGGGCGCAGATCGAGCTGGACCGGCTGGCGGGGATGCTGCCGTACGGACTGCGGGGCGCGCGGGCGTGGGCCTCGGCGGTGACGGAGCTGCTGGGGGGCCGGATGGGCTTCCACGGCACCCCGGCGGACTACGACCGGCTGTCGTCCTCGCTGCTGCACGAGGTGCTGCGGCGTCGGCGGGGGCTGCCGATCCTCCTCTCGGTCGTCTGGCTGGAGGTGGCCCGGCGGGCCGGTGCGCCGGTGTACGGGCTGGGGCTGCCGGGGCACTTCGTGATCGGCTTCGGGGATCCGGAGGAGGGGGTGGTCGCGGACCCGTTCGCGGGCGGGGCCTCGCTGGGCGCGGGCCCGGCGGAACTGGCGGCGGGGCCGCGGACGCCGGCCCGGACCCTGGACATCGTGCTGCGGATCCTGAACAACATCCGGACGTGGGCCTCCTCGCGGCCCGAGCAGTCGGGGGTAGCGCTGTGGGCGCTGGACCTGTCGCTGCTGCTGCCGTCGCATCCGGCGGCGCTGCGGTACGAGCGGGCGCGGCTGCTGGTGGAACGCGGGGCGTTCCGGGAGGGGGCGGGGGAGCTGGAGGCGTACGCGGAGGTCATGGACGCCGTTGATGTGGGGGCGGCGGCCCGCATCCGAGCGGAAGCCGTCTCGGCCCGGGCCCTCCTGAACTGACCCCGCCGCGCGGAGCGTTCCCGCCTCAATCGCCGGCGCGGCTGAAATACACGGCGCTCCGCGCCCGCGCCTCAAACGCCGGCGGGGCTGGAATTGCCCTCCGGGC
>NZ_JBHWBP010000188.1:0-14249 GCF_042735575.1 Streptomyces sp. NPDC059564
GGGTGTGTCCCCGTCGGCCCGCTGCGAGACGCACTCAGGCGTCGACCTTCTCCATGACCTCGTCCGAGACGTCGAAGTTGGCGAAGACGTTCTGCACGTCGTCGCTGTCCTCCAGCGCGTCGATCAGCTTGAAGATCTTGCGCGCGCCCTCTTCGTCCAGCTCGACCTGCATGGTCGGCAGGAAGTTGGAGTCGGCGGAGTCGTAGTCGATGCCCGCCTCCTGGAGCGCGGTGCGGACCGCGACCATGTCGGTGGCCTCGCTGATGATCTCGAAGCTGTCGCCGAGGTCGTTGACCTCTTCGGCACCGGCCTCGAGCACCGTCTCCAGGACGTCGTCCTCGGAGAGCTCGCCCTTGGGCAGGAGCACGACGCCCTTGCGGTTGAACAGGTACGAGACCGAGCCCGGGTCGGCCATCGAACCGCCGTTGCGGGTCATGGCGACGCGCACGTCGGACGCGGCACGGTTGCGGTTGTCGGTGAGGCACTCGATGAGCACCGCGACACCGTTGGGACCGTAGCCTTCGTACATGATCGTCTCGTAGTCGGCGCCGCCGGCCTCGAGACCGCCGCCGCGCTTGACCGCGGAGTCGATGTTCTTGTTCGGGACCGAGCTCTTCTTGGCCTTCTGGATGGCGTCGAAGAGCGTCGGGTTGCCATCGATGTCGGCGCCGCCCATACGGGCCGCGACCTCGATGTTCTTGATCAGCTTCGCGAAGAGCTTGCCGCGCTTGGCGTCAACCACGGCCTTCTTGTGCTTCGTCGTAGCCCATTTAGAGTGGCCGGACATCTGCCTGTCTCCTTCGCGTCACCAACAGTGTTCGCCAACGATCCTACCGGGACCTGATTACAGCCCCGCGCGCACCATGTCGACGAAGTACGCGTGGACGCGGTCGTCGCCGGTGAGCTCGGGGTGGAACGAGGTCGCGAGGACGTTGCCCTGGCGTACGGCGACGGTGTGGCCGTCGTACGTGGCGAGCACCTCGGCGGACGCACCGACGGACTCGACCCAGGGGGCGCGGATGAAGACGCCCTCGACCGGTCCGCCGGCTATGCCCGCGAACTCGATCTTCGCCTCGAAGGACTCGTTCTGACGGCCGAAGGCGTTGCGGCGCACGATCATGTCGATGCCGCCGAGCGTCTCCTGGTCGTCACGGCCGTCGAGCAGCTTGTCGGCGAGCATGATCATGCCGGCGCAGGTGCCGTAGACCGGCATGCCGGCCCGGACGCGCTCGCGCAGCGGCTCCAGCATGCCGAACAGCACGGCGAGCTTCGACATGGTCGTCGACTCGCCGCCGGGGATCACCAGGGCGTCGACCTCGGCGAGCTCCTCGGGACGCCGGACCGGCCTGGCCACGGCGTCCGCCGCGGCCAGGGCGATCAGGTGCTCCCGTACGTCGCCCTGGAGGGCCAGGACACCGACCACGGGGGTGTTCGTCATGTCGGACTACCAGCCGCGGTTGGCGTAGCGCTCGGCCTCGGGGAGGGTGTCGCAGTTGATGCCGACCATGGCCTCGCCCAGGTTGCGGGAGGCGTCCGCGATGATCTTCGGGTCGTCGTAGAAGGTGGTGGCCTTCACGATGGCGGCGGCGCGCTTGGCCGGGTCGCCGGACTTGAAGATGCCGGAGCCGACGAAGACGCCCTCGGCGCCGAGCTGGCGCATGAGCGCGGCGTCGGCGGGGGTGGCGACGCCACCGGCGGAGAACAGCACGACCGGGAGCTTGCCGAGCTCGGCGACTTCCTTGACCAGCTCGTACGGGGCGCGCAGCTCCTTGGCGGCGGCGAACAGCTCGTTGTTGTCGTAGCCGCGCAGGCGGGCGATCTCGTTCTTGATCTGGCGCAGGTGGCGGACGGCCTCGACGACGTTGCCGGTGCCGGCCTCGCCCTTGGAGCGGATCATGGCCGCGCCCTCGGCGATGCGGCGCAGGGCCTCGCCCAGGTTGGTGGCGCCACAGACGAAGGGGGTGGTGAAGGCCCACTTGTCGGAGTGGTTGACCTCGTCGGCCGGGGTCAGGACCTCGGACTCGTCGATGTAGTCGACGCCGAGGGACTGCAGGACCTGGGCCTCGACGAAGTGGCCGATGCGGGACTTGGCCATGACCGGGATCGAGACGGCCTCGATGATCTCTTCGATCATGTTGGGGTCGGACATGCGGGCCACGCCGCCGTCCTTGCGGATGTCCGCGGGGACCCGCTCCAGGGCCATGACGGCCACGGCGCCGGCGTCCTCGGCGATCTTCGCCTGCTCGGCGTTGACCACGTCCATGATCACGCCGCCCTTGAGCTGCTCGGCCATGCCCCGCTTGACGCGGGAGGTGCCGATGGCCGACTCAGCGGACTGGGAAGAGGTGGGAAGCGTGCTCACGGGTTGACCTCACTCGAAAGGAAGACGGGTGCTACTGGGCTGAGAAAACCCCACGGACCAGTCCACTGCAAGGGCCAATGTGGAGCCGGTGGCCCCTGGACTTGTCCCCCGCGGCCCTGGGCAGGCCGCCGGACGCCTACGCGGGGCGGTCCGCCAGGTCCACCGGAGGCTCGTCGTCCATCTCGAATGCGAGGGGGAAGGGGGCGTGTCCGGCCAGTCTGAACCAGCGGACCTTGCGGTGGCGGCGCAGCGCGCGGGCGGCCCGTACCGCGTCGTTGAGGAACCGCCGCGCCATCGGCACCCGGCGCACCGCCGCCGCCAGCTCCTCGGTGGCCGCCTCGCCCCCGGGGGCCGCCTTCAGCACCTCGACCTGGTCGGCGTCGGCGAACACCGCGCGCAGGGCCTGGCTGAGCTCGCTCTCGGCGACCTCCCGGTTCTCCTCCTCGGCCTGCCGGGCCGCGTGGGCGGCCTCGTACAGCACGAGCGAGGAGGCGGGGTCGAGGGCGCCCGAGGTGGCCACCTCCAGCACCACGGAGGCCCGCCTCACGAGCTGTGCGTCGAGGGCGGCGCGGGCGGCGTCCATCCGCGTGTGCAGCCGGTCCAGCCGCCCGGCGGTCCAGCTGAGGTAGACCCCGATGACGCCGAGCGCCGCCGCGATCCAGACAAGGTTTTCGATCACGGGCGGCGACACTACCCGCTGGGGGGTGTCTTGCCGACCGGGCTGGATCAGGGAGCGGGGTCTGGTGCGTGCGATGGCACGGCCGGGGAGGGAGTCGACGCGGAGCGTCGGCGACCGACGAGAACGCCGCCAGCGCGCGTGCCAGACCCCGCGAGCCCAGCCCGGTCGGCAAGACACCCCCTACGGCGGGCAGTGCGCTGCGCTCAGGCGTCCCGCGAGAAGCCGAGGCGGGTGCGGAGCGGGACGCGCTCGTCGGTGGCCACCGCGGCGGCCCCGTCGGTGACCGTCTCGTAGACGGCCAGGATGTCCGCGCCGACCGTCGACCAGTCGAAGCGGCGTACGTGCGCCGAGCCGCGGGCGCTCAGTTCCGCGCGCCGGTCCGGATCGCGGAGCAGGGCGACGGCGGCCGCCGCGAGGGAGCCGGCGTCCTCGTTGGCGAAGAGCTCCCCCGCCGCGCCCCGGTCCAGGACCTGGGCGAAGGCGTCGAGGTCCGAGGCCAGTACGGCCGCCCCGGCGGACAGGGCCTCGACCAGGATGATCCCGAAGCTCTCGCCGCCGGTGTTGGGGGCGACGTAGACGTCCACGCTGCGCAGCAGGCGCGCCTTGTCCTCGTCGGAGACCATGCCGAGGAACTCCACCCGGGAGCGCAGCTCGGCGGGCAGCGAGGCCACGGCCTCCTCCTCGTCGCCGCGGCCGGCCACGAGGAGGCGTACGTCCGGGCACTCCTCGACGATCTTCGGGAAGGCGGCCATGAGCACCGGCAGGCCCTTGCGGGGTTCGTCGATGCGGCCGATGAAGCCGAGGGTCTGCCCGCCCCACTCGGGCTTGGGCTCGGCCCGGGCGAAGAAGTCGACGTCGACGCCGTTGGGGATGACCACGGCGTCCCCGCCGAGGTGTTCCACCAGCGTGCGCCGGGCGTACTCGCTCACCGCGATCCGCGCGCTGATCTTCTCCAGCGCCGGCTGGAGGATCGGGTACGCGGCGATCATCGCGCGCGAGCGGGGGTTCGAGGTGTGGAAGGTCGCCACGATCGGGCCCTGTGCCGCCCAGCAGGACAGCAGGCCCAGGGAGGGCGAGGCCGGTTCGTGGATGTGGATCACGTCGAAGACCCCGTCGTGCAGCCACCGCCGTACCCGGGCCGCCGAGAGGAAGCCGAAGTTCAGCCGGGCGACCGACCCGTTGTAGGGCACCGGCACCGCCCGTCCCGCCGAGACCACGTAGGGGGGCAGCGGGGTCTCGTCGTCGGCCGGGGCCAGGACCGAGACCTCGTGGCCCAGGCGGATCAGGTGCTCCGCCAGGTCACGGATGTGGAACTGGACGCCGCCCGGCACGTCCCACGAGTACGGGCACACGATGCCGATCTTCACTACGGGCGCTCCTCCAGGTCGTCGAGCCACAGGCGCTGCAGCATGTGCCAGTCCTGCGGGTGCTTCGCGATCCCCCACGCGAAGGCGTCGGCCACCGCCTGGGTCATGGCGGCGGTCTTCTCGACCCGCGTCCCGGCCTCCGGCACCTCCACCTCGGGGTGGATCCGGCCACACATCTTCGGGGAGTCCCCGTAGTGCAGGGTGGCCGGGAGCAGCACCGCCCCCGTCTGCTGGGCCAGCAGCGCGGGCCCGGCCGGCATGCGCGTCTTCGCGCCGAAGAAGTCCACCTCCACCCCGGAGGCGGACAGGTCCCGGTCCGCGACCAGGCAGACCAGGCCGCCGGAGCGGAGCCGGCGGGCGAGGGTGCCGAAGGCGGCGCCGCCGCTGTGCGGCAGCACCTCCATGCCCAGGCTCTCCCGGTAGGCCACGAAGCGGTCGTAGAGCGACTCGGGCTTGAGCCGCTCGGCGACCGTGGTGAACGGGACCCCGATGTGGCCGATGGCCCAGGCCCCGGCGAGGTCCCAGTTGGCGAGGTGCGGCAGGGCCACGATGACCCCGCGCCCGGTGGCGAGCGCCTCGCGCAGCAGGTGCTCGTCCTGAAACTCGACGTCCGTGCTGAACCGCTTCGGGTCCATGGTGGGCAGCCGGAAGGATTCCATCCAGTAGCGCATGTACGAGCGCATGCCCGCGTGCGAGAGCTCCCGCAGCCGTTCGGGGCCCGCGTCCGGCACCACCCGTGCCAGGTTCGACTCCAGCCGCAGCACGCTCTTGCCGCGCCGCTTCCAGACCACGTCGGCGATCTTCCGGCCGAGGGCCACGGCCGCCGGTTCGGGGAGCTTCTTGACCCCGGCCCAGCCGAGCCCGTACAGGCCGTCGACCAGCTTGTCCCGTGCCGATCCCATCAGGCCGTACCGCCCTCGGACGCGGCGGCCGCCGCATCGGCCTCGGCCGCCTCGCGGCGTACGGTGACCACGCGCTGGATCAGGGTGACGAGCGAGCCGCCCGCCACGACCCACAGCGCGATCGGCAGCAGCACGCCGATCCACGAGGGGACGCCGAAGGTCTGCAGCCCGGACAGGCCGGCCGCGACCAGGGAGATCACCAGGCGTTCGGCGCGTTCGATGAGCCCGTTGACGGCGACCGGCAGGCCGATCGATTCGCCGCGGGCCTTGGTGTACGAGACCACCTGGCCGCTGGCCAGGCAGAAGATCGCCACCGCGCACAGCACGTTGTCGTTCCCGGTGCCCGCGTACCAGAGCGCGAGGCCGCCGAAGATCGCCGCGTCGGCCACCCGGTCGAGCGTCGAGTCGAGGAACGCGCCCCACCGGCTGGAGGTTCCGGCCTGGCGGGCCATGTTGCCGTCCACCAGGTCGGAGAAGACGAAGAGGGTGATGGTGATCGTGCCCCAGAAGAACTCGCCCCTGGGGAAGAAGACCAGCGCTCCGGCCACCACTCCGGCGGTGCCGATGAGGGTGACCGCGTCCGGGCTCACCCCCCGACGGAGGAGAAACGCGGCGAACGGCGTGAGAACACGCGTGAAGAATGCACGCGCGTACTTGTTCAGCATGGCCTTCCCGGAGGGTCGCTGGGCCGCACGGCCACCACGGCCACCGGCTGGCCCATCGTAGCCAGCGCCCCGGGCCCGTCACGCCGCGCACCCACCGGTTCGCCCCGCGCAATCCCCGCGCCGGACCACCGTCACGCTCCGGACAGTCGCCGGTACGACGTATGGACGCAGTGTGACACCGGTGCAAAGCTCGAAGAACGCCGATCACCCTCCTCACCGCGACACCAGGAGGCACGAGCATCATGGGAGCCACATCACACCAATCCGGAGCCGCCGGCAGGGCACTGACGGCCGACCGCCCCTCGTCCGTACGGAACGTCGTGCTGGTCGGCCACAGCGGCGCCGGCAAGACCACCCTCGTCGAGGCCCTCGCGCTGACCGCGGGGGCCGTGAACCGGGCCGGCCGGGTCGAGGACGGCACCGCCGTCTCGGACTACGACGAGATCGAGCACCGCCGCCAGCGCTCCGTCCAGCTGTCCCTGGTCCCCGTCGAATGGGCCGGAATCAAGATCAACATCCTGGACACCCCCGGATACGCCGACTTCGTCGGGGAGCTCCGGGCCGGTCTGCGCGCGGCCGACGCGGCCCTCTTCGTCGTCTCCGCCTCCGACGGGATCGACGGCGCCACCCGCATGGTCTGGGAGGAGTGCGAGGCCGTCGGCATGCCCCGCGCCATCGTCGTCACCCATGTGGAGGCAGCCCGGGCCGACTATTCCGAGATGACCGCCGTCTGTGGCGAGGCCTTCGGCGCCGAGGACCCCGACGCCGTCGTCCCGCTGTACCTGCCGCTCCACGGAACCCGCGGACCCGACGGCCACGCCCCCGTCACCGGTCTGATCGGCCTGCTGTCCCGGCGCGTCCACGACTACTCCTCCGGGGAACGCGCCGAACGCGATCCGGACCCCGCCGAGCTGGCCCTGATCGACGGCGCCCGCTCCCGGCTGATCGAGGGGATCATCGCCGAGAGCGAGGACGAGAGCCTCATGGACCGCTACCTCGGCGGCGAGGACATCGACGTCAAGACCCTGGTCGACGACCTGGAGCGGGCGGTCGCCCGGGGCACCTTCCACCCCGTCCTGATGGCCGCTCCCGCCGCCGAAGGCGCCCGCCAGGGCCTGGGCACGGTCGAACTCCTCGAACTGATCACCGGCGGCTTCCCCACCCCCGAGGAACGCGCGCCCGTCACCGTCACCTCCCCCGACGGCTCCCCGCGCCCCGCCGTCACCTGCGATCCGGCGGGCCCGCTCGTCGCCGAGGTCGTCAAGACCTCCTCCGACCCCTACGTCGGGCGCGTCTCCCTGGTCCGCGTGTTCTCCGGCACCCTGCGTCCCGAGGAGACCGTGCACGTCAGCGGGCACGGGCTGGCCGACCGCGGCCACGAGGACCACGATGTCGACGAACGCATCGGCACCCTCACCTCCCCCTTCGGAAAACAGCAGCGCACGCTGGGCACCTGCATCGCGGGCGACCTCGCCTGCGTCGCCAAGCTCACCCGCGCCGAGACCGGCGACACCCTCTCCGCCAAGGACTCCCCCCTCCTCATGGAGCCCTGGCCGATGCCCGAGCCGCTGCTCCCCCTCGCCATCGAGGCCCACAGCAAGGCCGACGAGGACAAGCTCTCCCAGGGCCTGGCCCGGCTCGTCGCCGAGGACCCGACGATGCGGCTGGAGCAGAACCCGCACACCCACCAGCTCGTCCTGTGGTCGCTCGGCGAGGCCCACCAGGACCTCGCCCTGGAGCGGCTGCGGACCCGCTACGGAGTCCAGGTCGACCCCGTCGCGCACAAGGTCAGCCTGCGCGAGACCTTCGGCGCCAAGGCCACCGGCCGCGGCCGGCACGTCAAACAGTCCGGCGGCCACGGCCAGTACGCCATCTGCGAGATCGAGGTCGAACCGCTCCCGCCCGGCAGCGGCATCGAGTTCGTCGACAAGGTCGTCGGCGGCGCCGTGCCCCGCCAGTTCATCCCGTCCGTGGAGAAGGGCGTACGGGCCCAGGCCGCCCGGGGCCTCGCGGCCGGCTATCCGCTGGTCGACGTACGGATCATCCTGCGCGACGGCAAGGCGCACTCGGTGGACTCCTCCGACGCCGCCTTCCAGACCGCCGGCGCCCTCGCCCTGCGCGAGGCCGCCGCCGACACCCCGATCCACCTGCTGGAACCCGTCGCGGAACTCGACGTGCTGATCCCCGACAGCTACGTCGGCGCCGTCATGAGCGACCTCGCGGGCCGCCGGGGCCGCGTCGTCGGCACCGAACAGGCCGGCTCCGGCCGGACCCGGGTGCGCGCCGAGATCCCCGAGATCGAGATCGGCCGGTACGCCGTGGAGCTGCGCTCCGTCTCCCACGGCACGGGCCGCTTCAGCCGCGCCTACGCCCGCCACGAACCGATGCCCGCCCACCTCGCGGACAAGGTGCGCGAACAGGCAGAGAAGGGAAGCCCGCTGACATAACGTCACGGCCGCCGCCCACCCAACCAGCTTGCGGTGGGCGGCATTTCCCTGTCCCATGACCATGGGGCGGCGTACGCCGATAGGCTTTTCGGCGCGGCGGACGGCACAAGCGGGCACAACAGGTACAGCGGCACGACAGGTACAGCGGCACGACCCGCACGGCGGCACGGCACGCACAGCGGATTCCGCGGCACGGCAAAGAGCACAGTGGCACGGTGATGGGGGCAACGGTGGCGGACGACGGTTTCGACTTCAGGCCCGGGGCACAGATTCCCCTGCAGGGGGGCGGCGGACAGACCGCCGCGACCAACGCGCTCGCCTCCGCCGCGTACCGCGACGGCGGCAAGGACACCGCGCTGTCCTCGATACTCGGGGCCAACAGCGAGAACCACCCGGCCTCGGTCAAGGCCCCCAAGATCTCCCTGTTCGAGCCCAACCTCGGCGAGGCCTTCTGCCGCGCCGTCGAGGCCCGCACCCTGGCCCCCGGCCGCAAGCCGCTCATCCAGTCCTTCGGCGCCGACCCGCAGACCGTCGTGGAGCACTGCCTGTCGGCCTCCCGCATCCGCAAGGAACGCGACCGCAAGCTGCGCCTGATCATGCTGGTCTGCGGGGTCGTGTTCCTGCCCGGCCTGCTGCTCTGGCTGGGCCTCTTCCAGCTGCGCAAGACCCTGGCCAAGGGCGGGGCCAAGAAGAGCACCTGGATCGGGACCGCCCTCCTGGTGGGCGTCGTCCTCGTGGCGGCGGTGCTGCTCTACCGGCTCGTCTACCGGGCACCGGGCAGCGGCGTCCTGGAGCTGTACCTGTTCGGCTCGCTCGCCGCCCCCGCGCTGGGCTGGTTCCTGGCCCGCCGGATCTGCGAGAACACCGCCGCCGACATGCGCTCCCGCTGGGACGGCCTGCTCGGGGGCGGCGGACTCGTCACCGTCAAGATCCCCGACGCCGTCCCCGGCAACCCCGACGAGAAGGCCCGCGAGGACCTGCGCCACCAGCTGGCGAAGCTGACCGCCGAGAATCGCAGCAACTCCGTCTTCTACGCCGGCCCCAAGGGCATCCTCGGCATGGGCACCCGCTGGGGCAGCTGGCAGATGGCCGAGGAGCTGGCCCCGAAGACCGACGGCATGGAGATCCACCCCTTCCGCAGCTGGGACGTCATACGCGCGATCGACACCCAGCTGCGCAAGCTGGAGCGCGGTCCCCTGCACACCGGCGGCTTCCCGCCCGCCTCGATCCAGCACTGGATCGTCACCCCCGTCGGCGAGGGCGCCGGCGAGGTCGCCCGGCCCGCCGGGGAGGACGTGGACACCTTCCTGGTCAAGCCGCACGAGATCACCCGGATCTGCAACGAGCAGCAGTTCAGCGCGGGGAACCGGCACTACCTGGGCATCCAGTACCCCCTCTGGGACGGCCAGCTCGTCATCACCATGCTGGTCACGGTGACCGTGCTGTACAAGACCCTGCGCATCGACGTCACGGCCCACGCCCTCGGCCCGGTGCACGGCCTGTTCACCACGAAGTCCAAGGCCCCGGTGGTGGAGGTCCCCAAGTCCCTCCGCTTCTGGGAGACCGTGGAGCGCCCGCTGCCCCTGGTCGACGCGAGCGAGGTCGTACGCCTCGCCGTGCGCGCCCCCCTGACCTGGTACCCGCCGCTGCTGGAGTACTTCGGCGGCAAGCTGGTCCTGCCCGAGCCCTTCGGCCTGCGGCACGTCTGGGCGGGCTCCATGTGGCGCCACCGCTTCATGGCGGACGACGCGCTGCGCACGGTGGCCCCCGTCCTGCGCTCCGTACACGCCGCGGCGTTCAAGGTGCTGGAGGAGAACGGCGTGGACACCGACCGCTTCACCAACCGCTCCTCGATCATGAGCGGCATCGTCCAGGAACCGGCCCCGCGCAAGGCGGACCTCTACGACGCGTAGCCCGCGTGGGTACGCTGGATCGTGGGGGCAGGGGGCCGCGAGCCGAGGAGGCACCGACCGTGACCGAGCGCAAGCCGCCGGGCGTCAGCTTCGAGTCGTTCGTGGACCGGCAGATCCGCGAGGCCGCCGACCGCGGCGAGTTCGAGAAGCTGCCGGGCTGGGGCAAGCCGCTGGCCTCGATGGACGCGCCCTACGACGCGTTGTGGTGGGTGAAGCAGAAGCTGCACCGCGAGGGCTTCTCCCCGCTGCCGCCGTCGCTCGCGCTGCGCAAGGAGGCCGAGGACGCCCTGGAGACGGTCCGGGAGGCCCGTACCGAACGACAGGTACGGGCCGTCCTCACCGGGGTCAACGAGAAGATCCGCGCGGCCCTGCGCATGCCCCCGCAGGGCCCGCCCCTGAACCTCGCCGAGTTCGACGTCGAGGCCGCGGTCGCCGACTGGCGCGCGGCCCGCGAAGCGGCCGACGGGGCGGCGGACGGGCGGCCGTCGGACTAGTCGACGGGCCAGGCGTCCGCGAGCATCTGGCGGGTGTCCGCGAGGAGTTGCGGAAGCACCTTGGTGTGGCCGACGACCGGCATGAAGTTCGTGTCCCCGCCCCAGCGGGGCACGATGTGCTGGTGCAGGTGCGCGGCGATGCCCGCGCCGGCGGCCACGCCCTGGTTCATGCCGATGTTGAACCCGTGCGCCCCGGACGCCTTGCGCAGCGCGACCATGGCCCGCTTGGTGAGGTCGGCCAGCTCGGCCGTCTCCGGACCGTCGAGCTCGGTGTAGTCGGCCACGTGCCGGTACGGGACGACCATCAGGTGGCCGCCGTTGTACGGGTAGAGGTTGAGCACGGCGTAGACGTGCTTGCCCCGGGCCACGATCAGGCCGTCCTGGTCGGACATCTCCGGAATCCCGCAGAAGGGACAGCCGTCCCCGGCCTCCGGGCCGGTCGGCTTGTTCTCCCCCTGGATGTAGGCCATCCGGTGGGGCGTCCACAGACGCTGGAACGCGTCCTGCGTGCCCACACCGATCTGCTGCTCCGGCTCAATCGTCATAGGACGCAGCATATGACCTCGCCCGGACGAACGAAGAAGGCCCCCGGAAAGTGATCCCTTTCCGGGGGCCGAGCCCCGCAGCGGCGGGGAGCCGGTCGTGGGCAGGTGCGGCCCACGGCAGAGGTCGGGATCACCCCCGCCACGGCGGGGAGCAGGTCAGACCTGCACGCGACGCTCCACCACATCAACGAGCTTCGCCAGCGCCTGGTCACGCGGGACGCCGTTCTCCTGCGAACCGTCGCGGTAGCGGAAGGAGACGGTGCCCGCGGCCATGTCCTCGTCACCGACGATGATCATGAACGGGACCTTGAGCTTCTGGTGGTTGCGGATCTTCTTCTGCATGCGGTCGGAGGAGGCGTCCACCTCGACCCGCAGACCCATCTTCTTCGCCTCGGCGGCGAACTCCTGCAGGTACTCCACGTGCCCGTCGCCGATCGGGATGCCGACGGCCTGGACCGGGGCCAGCCACGGCGGCATGGCACCCGCGTAGTGCTCCAGCAGCACGGCGAAGAACCGCTCGATCGAGCCGAACAGCGCGCGGTGGATCATGACCGGGCGCTGGCGGGAGCCGTCCGGGGCGGTGTACTCCAGGTTGAACCGCTCCGGCAGGTTGAAGTCGAGCTGGACGGTCGACATCTGCCAGGTGCGGCCGATGGCGTCCCGCGCCTGCACCGAGATCTTCGGGCCGTAGAAGGCCGCGCCGCCCGGGTCGGGGGTCAGCGGGAGGCCCTGCTTCTCGGCGACCTGCTGGAGGACGGCGGTGGCCTCCTCCCACACCTCGTCCGAGCCGACGAACTTCTCCGGGTCCTTGGTCGAGAGCTCCAGGTAGAAGTCGGTCAGACCGTAGTCGCGGAGCAGGTTCAGCACGAAGGTGAGCGTGCGGTCGAGCTCCTCCGCCATCTGCTCACGGGTGCAGTAGATGTGCGCGTCGTCCTGGGTGAAGCCCCGGGCGCGGGTCAGGCCGTGCACGACGCCCGACTTCTCGTACCGGTACACGGTGCCGAACTCGAAGAGGCGCAGCGGCAGTTCGCGGTAGGAGCGGCCGCGCGCGTCGAAGATCAGGTTGTGCATCGGGCAGTTCATGGGCTTGAGGTAGTAGTCGGTACCACCGTCGAGCTGCATGGGGGGGTACATGCCCTCCGCGTACCAGTCCAGGTGGCCGCTCTTCTCGAAGAGGGCGCCCTTGGTGGCGTGCGGGGAGTAGACGAACTCGTAGCCCTCTTCCTCGTGCCGGCGGCGCGAGTAGTCCTCCATGGTCCGGCGGATGATGCCGCCGCGCGGGTGGAAGACGGCGAGGCCGGAGCCGATCTCGTCCGGGACGGAGAAGAGGTCCAGCTCGTTGCCGAGCTTGCGGTGGTCGCGCTTCTCGGCCTCGGCGAGGAAGTCGAGGTGGGCCTTCAGCTCCTCCTTCGACGGCCACGCGGTGCCGTAGATGCGCTGGAGCATCGGGTTCTTCTCGCTGCCGCGCCAATAGGCGGCCGCGTTGCGCATCAGCTTGAACGCCGGGATGTTGCGGGTGGTGGGCAGGTGGGGACCCCGGCAGAGGTCTCGCCAGCACAGCTCACCGGTCTTCGCGTCCAGGTTGTCGTAGATGGTCAGCTCGCCGCCGCCCACCTCGACGTTCGCGCCGTCGTCGGTCGAGGCCGAGCCCTTGATGCCGATGAGCTCCAGCTTGTACGGCTCGTCGGCGAGCTCCTCGCGGGCCGCCTCGTCGGAGACCACGCGGCGGGCGAACTTCTGCCCGCGCTTCTGGATCTCCTGCATCTTCTTCTCGATGACCTTGAGGTCCTCGGGGGTGAAGGGCTTGGCGACGTCGAAGTCGTAGTAGAAGCCGTCCCGGACCGGCGGGCCGATGCCCAGCTTGGCCTCGGGGAACAGCTCCTGCACGGCCTGGGCCATGACGTGCGCGGTCGAGTGGCGCAGGATGTTCAGGCCGTCCTCGGAGGAGATCTCCACCGGCTCGACGGTCTCGCCGTCCTTCACCTCGTACGCGAGGTCCTTCAGCTCACCCGCGATGCGCGCGGCGACGATGGTGCGCTCGCCGGCGAAGAGCTCCGCCGCCGTAGTGCCCGTGGCCACCACGCGCTCGTCCCGCTCGGAATCGCGTTGGATGATCACACGGACGTCTGACACCGGTCTCTCCTGACTCAGGGGGTGCGCGAGCGAACACTGCGCGCCTGAATCGTACCGAGCGGAGCGGCTGCGCCGCTAAACGGTTACCCAGGGGGCCGCCCCGGGGCGCGAAGTGCGGCGCCGCTGCTGGGGCTCCGCCCCAGACCCCGCGCCTCAAACGCCGGCGGGGCTGGGTTTGGCTTCGCCGGTAGCGTGAGCCGGGACACCGACTCCCCCGGAGGGACCCCGCATGCCGAGCCCGCAGATCCGCCCGCTGGACCTGGGCGACGATGCCACCGCGGCCGCCGTGCACCGGATCGGCCGGGCCGCCTACGCGGTGGAGGCGGAGCTGATCGGCTTCGACGGCATCCCGGCGCTCCGCGAGAGCCTCCCGGACATGCGGGCGCGGGCGCTGCGGTGGCTGGGCGCGGTGACGCCGGACGGCGAGATCGCCGGGTTCCTGGCCTGGGAGGAGACGGCCGGGGGCCCGGTCTGCCTGGACCGGCTGTGCGTGGCCCCGGCCTGGTTCCGCCGGGGCATCGCCTCCCTGCTGCTGCGCCACGTACTGACGGAGGTCTTCCCGGACCGCGTGGTCGAGGTCACCACGGGCGCGGCGAACGCCCCGGCGGTGGCCCTGTACGAACGCCTCGGCTTCGTCCGCGGCGCGGACTTCTCCCCCGTCCCGGGTCTGACGATGGCTTCCTTCGAGCTGAACCCCAGCCCCTCCGGCGTTTGAGCGGGGTCCGGGGCGGAGCCCCGGCAG
>NZ_JBHWBP010000189.1:0-14210 GCF_042735575.1 Streptomyces sp. NPDC059564
AGCGCCAGGACCCCGGCCGCCGCCGGGAGCACCCCGGGGTGGACTGGGACGGCGACGTCGAGTTCGACCACGACGGCGTCGTCCTCCTCGCGGCGGGCGTGCAGCGCGAGCACCGGCTCCCCGGTGCGCAGGGCCTCCACCGCCAGGCGTTCCTGTTCGGTGGTCGGGATCTCCAGCTCGGTGGCGGCGGGCGGCGCGCCCCGCAGGACGGCGGCCACCCGGGCCACGAGGTCGGCCACGAGGGAGCCCCGCCAGGTGCTCCAGGCGGCGGGCCCGGTGGCGAGCGCGTCGGCTTCGGTGAGGGCGTGCAGGATCTCCAGGGTCCCGGTCGAGCCGACGGCGACGGCGACGGCCTTCACGGTCGCGGGGTCGTCGAGGTCCCGCCGGGTCGCGGTGTCGACCAGTAGCAGGTGGTGGCGTACGAGGGCGCCGAGCACCGCGACGTCCTCCGGGTCGAAGCCCACCCGGGCGGCCATGTCGCGGGCGATGGTCTCGCCGGCCACCGAGTGGTCCCCGGGCCAGCCCTTGCCGATGTCGTGCAGCAGGGCCGCCATGAGCAGCAGGTCGGGGCGGCTCACCCGGCGGGCCAGCTCGGAGGCCCGTACGGCCGTCTCGATCAGGTGGCGGTCCACGGTCCAGGTGTGCACGGGGTTGCGCTGGGGCCGGCAGCGCACCCGTTCCCAGTCGGGGAGCAGCCGGGTGATCAGCCCCTCGGCCTCCAGCGCCTCCCACACGGCCACCGTGGGCTCCCCGGCCCCCAGCAGGGTGAGGAGCTGTTCCCGGGCCTCCGCCGGCCAGGGCACGGGCAGCGGCCCGGCCTGGGCCGCGAGGCGGCGTACGGCGTGCAGCGAGACGGGCAGGCCCGCCTGGGCGGCGGCCGCGGCGAAGCGCAGGGGCAGGACGGGGTCCCGGTCGGGCCGGGCGCCCAGCGCCAGGACGGCTTCCCCGTCGGACTCCACCACTCCTTCGGCCAGCGGTGCCCGCTCGGCGGCGGGCGCCCCCCGGGTGCCGAGCAGTCCGCGCAGCCGGGGCCGGGCGGCGCGGGCCCGCAGCACGCGGCCGACCTCGCGCCAGGTGACGTCTCCGGCGTAGGAGATCACCCGGGCGGCCTCGTAGACCTCCCGCAGGAGGGCGTCCGCGTCGAGGAGTCCCAGCCGGGCGGCGACCTGGGGCTGTTCCTGGAGGGAGAGCCGGTCGGTGGCCCGGCCCGTCACCAGGTGCAGGGCGTCCCGCGCGTCCAGCAGCCGCCGCCGGGCCTCGGTCAGGCCCTCGCGCGGGGCGTCGGCCAGCCAGGACGCGGCGACGGCCCGCAGCGCGGTGACGTCCCGGAGCCCGCCCCGGGCCTCCTTCAGGTCGGGCTCCAGCAGGAAGCGCAGCTCTCCGGCCCGCTCGGCCCGCTCGCGGCACAGGGCGTGCAGCTCGGGGAGCCGTCGTACGGCCTGGTTGCGCCAGTCGGCCAGTACGGAGGTGCGCACTCCGGCGAGCAGGCCGGCGTCCCCGGCGACGAGCCGCGCGTCCAGCAGCCCGAGGTGGGCCTTGAGGTCCTCGGCGGCGGTCTTGCGGGCCTCGCCCGGGGTCCGCACCGAGTGGTCCAGGGCCAGCCCGAGGTCCCAGACGGGGTACCAGAGGCGGTCGGCGAGCGCGCCCAGCGCCTGGGGCCGCGCCTTGCCGTCGTGGAGCAGCAGCAGGTCGAGATCGCTGCGCGGGGAGAGTTCCCCGCGGCCGTAGCCGCCGACGGCGACGAGGGCGGCGCCCCGGACGCCGGTTTCCCGCGCGGCGGTCGTGAACAGGGCGTTCAGCCACTGGTCGGACAGCGCGGACAGCGCGGAACGCCGGGAGGGCCCGGACCGCGACTCCTCCTGGAGGAGTCGCAGCCGGGCCGCGGCGTACCCGCTGGGTCCCGAGCCGTCCGGTCCGTCGTGGCCGTCCGTGCCGTCGGTGGTCTCTTCGACGCTCGTCACCCGGGAGCTCCCGTCACCTAGAGCGCGTCAGCGCCGCGCTCGCCGGTGCGGACCCGTACGACCGAGTCCACGGGGACGCTCCACACCTTGCCGTCGCCGATCTTGCCGGTGCTGGCGGCGCTGACGATGACCGAGATCAGCTCCTCGGCGTCGGAGTCCTCGCAGAGGACCTCGATGCGGATCTTCGGTACGAGGTCCACGGTGTACTCGGCGCCCCGGTAGACCTCGGTGTGGCCGCGCTGGCGCCCGTAGCCGCTGGCTTCGGAGACGGTCAGTCCCTGGATCCCGAAGGTGTGGAGGGCTTCCTTGATCTCGTCCAGCTTGTAGGGCTTGACGATCGCGGTGATCAGCTTCATGCGTCGACCTTCTTGCTCGCTGCGGCAACGGTGGCGGGTACGGAGGTGGTCCTGGAGGAGATGCCACCGCCGGCCCCGCTGAAGTCGTAGGCGGTCTCGGCGTGCTCGTCCTGGTCGATGCCCGAGACCTCCACGTCCTCGGAGACCCGCATTCCGATGGTCTTGTCGAGGAGGAAGGCCAGGATGGCGGAGACGACGAGGGAGTAGGCGAGGACCGAGAAGACTCCGACGGCCTGCTTGCCGAGCTGGGCCAGGCCGCCGCCGTAGAAGAGGCCGGCCGCGTCGGACTGGACTCCGCCGGTGGCGAAGAGGCCGACGAGGAGGGAGCCCGCGACACCGCCGACGAGGTGGACGCCGACCACGTCGAGGGAGTCGTCGTAGCCGAACTTGTACTTCAGGCCGACGGCCATGGCGCACAGCACACCGGCGATGGCGCCGATGGCGATCGCGCCGAGCGGGGAGCAGGAGCCGCCGGAGGGGGTGATGGCGACGAGACCGGCGACCGCGCCGGAGGCGGCGCCGAGGGTGGTGAAGGAGCCGTGGCGCAGCTTCTCGTAGCCGAGCCAGGCGAGCATCGCGGCGGCGGTGGCGACCTGGGTGTTGACGAACATGACCGCGCCGACGCCGTCGTCGTTGCCGAGCCAGGATCCGGCGTTGAAGCCGAACCAGCCGAACCACAGCAGGCCGGCGCCGAGCATCACGAGGGGGAGGCTGTGCGGGCGCATCGGGTCCCGCTTGAAGCCGACGCGCTTGCCGATGACGAGGATGACGCCGAGGGCCGCGGCGCCCGCGTTGATGTGGACCGCGGTGCCGCCCGCGAAGTCGATGACGCCGAGCTCGAAGAGCCAGCCTCCGGCGCCCCACACCCAGTGCGCGACGGGGAAGTAGACGACGGTGACCCACAGGGCGGAGAAGAGCACCCAGGCGCTGAACTTCACGCGGTCGGCGAGGGCGCCGCTGATCAGGGCGGGGGTGATGACGGCGAACATCAGCTGGAAGACGGCGAAGACGTAGACCGGGATGGTGTAGCCGTCCCACAGCTCGGTGATGCCGATGCCGCTGAGGCCGACGTAGTCGGAGTTCCAGCCGATCAGGGAGCCGGAGTCGGTGCCGAAGGCGAGGCTGAAGCCGAAGAGGACCCACAGGATCGTGACGATCCCGAGGCTGATGAAGCTCATCATCAGCATGTTGAGGCTGCTCTTGACGCGGACCATGCCTCCGTAGAAGAAGGCGAGTCCCGGGGTCATCAGCATGACCAGGGCGGAGCAGATGAGCATGAACCCGGTGTTCGCGGCAGACAGGGTCGGGGCGTCTGCCGCGAGGGTCGTGATGGCTGATGCCATCGGCGTCTCCTCGTCGTCGGTACGTTCGCGTGCGGGCGAGCGTGAAAACCTGAGCGGCGCAAGGCGTAGGCCGGGGGGCTGGCCTGGGGACTGGCCGGTTATTGGCCCTGAGATTCGCGCAGGCCGGTTTCCGGCGGCGCCGCTGGGTGTTTCACCGCGATGACGAAGAGGTCGTGCGTGTTACGCCTCAATGAACGGAACTCGAAGGCTCCTGGAGCGCGGGGGAGGCTAGACCGCCTCGGCGGCCTCGGGAAGCCGGGAGGCGAGGAGGTCGGTGAGCCGGACCACCTCGGCGACGTCGCCGTATTCACGGGCGGCGCTGTCGACGGTCTTGCGGAGCCGGGTGTTCACTCGCTCGGAGCGCACCTTTCGCGCCACGTCGAGGGCCCGGTCCACGAGGACGGTGGCCTGCTCGGGTTCGCGCTGGAGGAGGTGGACGGTGGCCATGCCGATGAGGTTCAGGGCGTACGAGCGCTGGTGTTCGTCGTCCTTGGAGAACAGCTCGACGGCCCGCTGCATGACCGGTTCGGCGAGGGACGCGTAGGTGGGGCTGCGTCCGGCCACGTAGGCGAGGTCGCGGTAGGAGTGGGAGTTCTCGCCGTTGAGCTCGGCCTCGGAGAAGAAGCGGATCCAGTCGGGCTCGGGCTCGCCGTCGAAGGCGACGTCGGAGAAGGTGTCCTCGGCCATCCGCACGGCCCGCTTGCAGCGGCTGGGCTGGCCCATGTTGGCGTAGGCGCGCGCCTCCATCGCATACAGCATGGCCTGGGTGCGCGGTCCGGCGCAGTCGCGGCTGCCGTACTGGGCGAGGTGGACGAGCTCCAGCGCGTCCTCGGGCCGTCCGAGGTGGATCATCTGGCGGCTCATGCTGGAGAGGATGTACGAGCCCAGTGGCTTGTCGCCGCCCTCCTTCGCGGCGTGCAGCGCGAGGACGAAGTACTTCTGGGCGGTCGGGTGCAGGCCGATGTCGTAGCTCATCCAGCCGGCGAGTTCCGAGAGTTCCGCGGCGACCTTGAAAAGCCGCTTCATCACGGGGGCCGGGTGGTTCTCCTGGAGCAGGTCGGTGACCTCGTGGAGCTGTCCGACGACGGCCTTGCGGCGCAGCCCGCCTCCGCACTGGGCGTCCCACTGGCGGAACATCACGGTGGTGGCTTCGAGCAGGCCGAGCTCCGGTTCGGAGAGCCGGGGCGGCCGGTGCCCGCCGAGCGCGCCGGCCGTGGTGCCCCCCTCGCGCGATCCGGGTTCGGCGGCCGGGGCCGGGACGAGCCAGCGCTGCATGGGCTCGATGAGGGCGGGTCCGGCGGAGAGGGCGAGCGAGGTCCCGAGGAAGCCCCGCCGGGCCAGCATGAGGTCGCTACGGGAGAACTCGCTGAGCAGCTCCACCGTCTGCGGGCCCGCCCAGGGCAGGTCGACCCCGGAGACGGAGGGGGTCTGGTGGGCGGTGCGCAGGCCGAGCTGTTCGATGGCGACGACGGAGCCGAAGCGTTCGGAGAACAGCTCGGAGAGGATGCGGGGCACGGGTTCGCGGGGCTGTTCGCCGTCGAGCCAGCGGCGCACCCGGGAGGTGTCGGTGCTGATGTGGTGGGCGCCCAGCTGGCGGGCGCGGCGGTTCACCTGGCGGGCGAGTTCGCCCTTGGACCAGCCGCTGCGGACGAACCACGAGGTCAGCTGGTCGTTCCGGTCGGCGGCCCCGCCACTCGTTCCGCTTGCGCCGCTGCCGCTCACTGGAACGCCCCCATCCTGCATCGCCTCTTCACCACAAACCCTGGCCGGAGCGGGTGGCGCCACCGGGGACCTTCACAGGTCCTCCACAGATTGCCTCCGGCATACCCACGGTCAGATCCGCCCTACGGGTTCGTGCACCGAAAGTAATCCTACGATCACCCCTGCCGCGAGGTCGATTCCAGAAACGCCACCATTCGCCACCCCTTCGAATGAACTCGCCACCGGCCAGGCGCGATTCACTTGACACCGAGGCGAAACGGAATGGTTGGACGGGAGTGCGCACGGGGCGCGCGCGGCGAGGAGTGCGCCGGGGCGGCCCCGGTGGAAGGCGCGGCGCACCCGTCCGCCGACCGGTCCCGCCGACGTCGTAACCACCGGCGCGTCCGACCCGTTGGAGGGGGCATGGGCATGGGCTTCACGATCGGCGGCAGCCGCGGCACCAAGGAGTTCCGTTCCGGTGTCCGGCGCCGCGGCCGGACCTCGGAGTGCACGACGGTGGCGGAGTACACCGGACTGTGGGGCTGGGACGCGGTCCCCGGCGCCCGCGCGGCGGCTCCGGCCCGCGACTGCTCCTGCGGTCATACGAAATGCGGCACGCCGGGGGCGCATCCGCTCGACTTCGCTCCCACCGTTCCCGGGGGCGCCACCCTGGACGAGGTCACCGAGGTCTGGGGCGAGTACCCCGGCGCGGCGATCCTGCTCCCCGTCGGCCGCTCCTTCGACGTGATCGAGGTGTCCGCGGAGGCCGGCCGGCGCGCGCTGGTGCGGATGGAGCGGATGGGGCTGCCGCTGGGGCCGGTGACGGCGACCCCGGACGGCCGCGCGCAGTTCTTCGTCGCCCCGGGGGCCGCGGCCGAGCTGCCGCAGCTGCTGTACCGGATGGGCTGGGACGACGCCGATCTGGACCTGCGGGCCCTGGGCCACGGTTCCTTCCTGACGGCCCCGCCCTCCGACCACGCGGGCCTGGGCCCGGCCGGCTGGCTGCGCCGGCCCGCGCTGGACTGTGCCGGCGGCCCCCCGCAGGCCCGGCTGCTGCTGGGCACCCTGGCCTACATCTGCCACCGCTTCCGGCGCTGAGGCCCCCACGGACGCCAGTGCCCCCGCATCCGGCGCGGATGCGGGGGCACTGGTACGCGTAGGACTGCTGATCCCGGAGTCGGTCCTCAGTCGCCGATCAGGGCGTCCACGAACGCCTCCGGCTCGAAGGGGGCCAGGTCGTCCGGGCCCTCGCCGAGGCCGATGAGCTTGACCGGGACGCCCAGCTCGCGCTGGACGGCGATGACGATGCCGCCCTTGGCGGTGCCGTCGAGCTTGGTCAGCACGATGCCGGTGATGTCCACGACCTCGGCGAAGACGCGCGCCTGGGTCAGGCCGTTCTGGCCGGTGGTGGCGTCGAGGACCAGCAGGATCTCGTCCAGCGGGCCGTGCTTCTCGACGACCCGCTTGACCTTGCCGAGCTCGTCCATGAGCCCGGTCTTGGTGTGCAGCCGGCCGGCGGTGTCGATGAGCACGACGTCCGCGCCCTCGGCGATGCCCTCCTTGACCGCGTCGTAGGCGATGGAGGCGGGGTCGCCGCCCTCGGGGCCGCGCACGGTGCGCGCGCCCACCCGCTCGCCCCAGGTCTGGAGCTGGTCGGCGGCGGCGGCGCGGAAGGTGTCGGCCGCGCCGAGCACCACGCTGCGGCCGTCGGCGACGAGCACGCGGGCCAGCTTGCCGGTGGTGGTGGTCTTGCCGGTGCCGTTGACGCCGACGACCATGACCACGGCGGGGGTGTCCACGCCGCTCTCGGTCTTCACGGCACGGTCGAAGTCGGTCCCGAGGAGGGTGACCAGCTCCTCCTTGAGGAGGGCGCGCAGATCGGCGGGGGTGCGGGTGCCGAGCACCTTGACCCGCTCGCGGAGCCGGTCCACCAGCTCCTGGGTCGGTGCGACACCGACGTCGGCGATGAGGAGGGTCTCCTCGATCTCCTCCCAGGTGTCCTCGTCGAGGTGCTCGCGGGAGAGCAGCGTGAGCAGCCCCTTGCCCAGCGAGTTCTGGGAACGGGCGAGCCGCGCGCGCAGCCGGACCAGGCGGCCGGCGGTGGGCTCGGGCACCTCGATCTCGGGCGCGGCCGGAGCCTCGGGCTCCACGACGACCGCGGGCGCCGGGGCCTCCGCCTCCGGGAGCACGACCTCCTCGATGGTGCGGCGGGGCTCTTCCGCCGTCTCTACGGCGTCCTCCCCCACCTGCGGTTCGGCAGGCGGGGCAGTGATGGTCGGCGTGCTCGACGGCGCCGTGGGCGGCAGCTGCTTCTTCTTGCGGCTGCTGACCACGAGCCCGCTGATCGCGCCGACCGCGACCAGGGCGATGACTACAGCAAGGATCAGGATTTCCATAACGACCCCAGTATCGGCCACGGGTCACGCCGAACCCCGGACCTTGGACGTTCGCACCAGGCTGGAAGCCTCTATTTGTTGTTTTAACGACAAATCTACGATGATGGGCAACTTGCCCCACACCCTCCCCCACGGAGTAGCGCATGCCTGCCGAAGAGCCCGCCGTCGAGACCCGCGGACTGGAGCCAGTGCCCGACAGCGAGCGCGGCGGCCGGGTCCGCGAGCTCGTCCCCACCTGGGTGGCCGCGAACATCAGCGTGCTGCTGCTCACCATGGGCGCGGGTCTGGTCATCTTCAACAAGCTGAACATCTGGCAGGTGCTCGTCGTCGCGGTGGCCGCGCCCGTGGTCTCGTACGGCATGGTCGGCCTGATCTCCATCGCCGGCAAGCGCGGCGGCTCGCCCGGCATGGCGCTGTCGCGGGCCGTCTTCGGGCAGCGCGGCAACCTCTTCCCCGGCGCCCTGATCTGGGTGGCCCGGTGGGGCTGGGAGACCATCAACGCGGTCAGCGGCGCCTATGCCGTCCTGACCGTCCTCGATCTCCTCTTCGGCATCAAGAGCAACACCGCCCTCATCGTCGTCACGCTGCTCTTCTTCGTGGGCTGCACCTTCGTGGTCTCGGGACTCGGCATCAACGCGCTGCGCGTCTGCTCGAAGTGGTCGACGTACCTCTTCGGCGGCTTCAGCGTGCTCGTCCTCGGCTACCTGGTCTTCACCACGGACTGGTCCGCCGTCTTCGGCAAGCCGGCCGGCTCGACGGCGATGATGATCGCGGGCATCGGCACCATCGCCGCGGGCGGCATCAGCTGGGTGCCCTCGGGCCCGGACTTCACCCGCTACCTGCCCCGCACCGCCTCCTCCAAGGGCATGGTCGCCGCGACGATCGGCGGCGCGGGCGTGGTCGTGCTCCCGATGGTCCTGATGGGCGCGGTCATGGCCGTCGGCACCCCGGACCTGGCCTCCGCCCAGGACCCGGTCTCCTTCATCGGCGAGCTGCTGCCTACCTGGATCGCGGTCCCGTACCTGCTCATCGCCCTCATCGGCATGCTGCTGATCAACTCGATGTCCATGTACTCCGCCGGCTTCACCGCGCAGACCCTGGGCATCAAGGTCCCGCGGGCCTGGGCGGTCAGCGTCAACGCGGTCATCAGCCTGGTCTGCGGCTTCCTGCTGATGGTGGTCGCGACCAGCTTCTTCGGCTCGTTCATCTCCTTCCTGACCCTGCTGGCCGTGGCCTTCTCCGCCTGGATCGGCGTCTTCGGCGTGGACATGCTGCGCCGCGAGTCCTACGACGGCCCCGCGCTGCTGGACACGACCGCGAGCAGCGCCTACTGGTACAAGGGCGGTTTCGCCTGGCAGGCGATGACGGCCTGGGGCGCGGCCCTGGTGGCCGGGCTGCTGTTCACGAAGGTGGACTGGTTCAGCGGGCCGCTCGCCTCGACCTGGACCGGGCGGAACGGCCTCGGCTGGGTGGCGGGCATCCTCACCTCGGCCCTGCTGTACGCCGTCCTGCCGCGCACCGCGACCCCGTCCGGCCAGGCGCCCGCCGAGGAGCACGAGCCCGTCGGAGCCCTGTCCAACTGACGCCACGTCAGCTAGCGTCCCCCTTCGCCCGCCCACCCACCTCCGGCGAAGGGGGACTCCTCCATGCCCATCACCGTGGCCCGGTTCAATCTCGTCGACCCGAACGGCACCCCCGAGACCCTCTCCGCCCGCTACAAGGCCGCCCTGGAGATGGCGAAGTACGCGGACGACCGCGGGATCGACACCATCCAGACCGAAGAGCACCACGGCACGGACAACAACTGGCTGCCCTCCCCGTTCGCCTTCGCGGGCGCGGTCTTCGGCGCCACCCGCCGGATCGCGGTCACCGTCTCGGCGATCATCGGCCCGCTGTACGACCCGCTCAGGGCCGCCGAGGACATCGCGGTGCTGGACCTGCTGAGCGGCGGCCGCCTGGTGACGGTGGCGGGCATCGGCTACCGGCCCGAGGAGTACGAGCAGCACGGCGTGGAGTGGGGCCGGCGCGGCCGGCTCCAGGACGAGCTGCTGGAGACCCTGCTGAAGGCGTGGACGGGTGAGCCGTTCGAGTACCGCGGCCGGACGGTGCGCGTCACCCCGCGCCCCTTCACGCAGCCCCATCCCCTGCTGCTGGTCGGCGGGAGCTCCGAGGCGGCGGCCCGGCGCGCGGCCCGGCTCGGGCTGCCCTTCTTCCCCAGCGCGCACCTGCCGGAGCTGGAGGCGTACTACCAGGCGAAGCTGGCGGAGTTCGGCACCGAGGGGTTCTGCATGATGCCCGCCGCCGAGACCCCGCTGCTGCACATCGCGGAGGACCCGGACCGCGTCTGGGCCGAGCACGGGGAGCGGTTCCTGCACGAGGCGGGGATGTACGCCTCCTGGCAGTCCAAGGACATCCGCAGCGCCGTACGGTCGGCCGCGCGCTCGGTGGCGGAACTGCGCGCGGAGGGCGTGTACCGGATCCTGACCCCGGACGAGGCGGTGACGTACGCGCGGGGCGCGGGCGAGGCGGGGAACCTGGTGCTGCACCCGCTGTGCGGCGGCATGCCGGTGGACGAGGGCTGGCGCAGCCTGCACCTGCTGTGCGAACGGGTACTGCCCCGGCTCAAGGACTGAGCCGGGGCAGCGCCCGCGGAGGAGTGGGGTGGTGGCGGGGGATGGTTACCCCATCTCCTCCAACGCCTTGCCCTTGGTCTCCGGCACCCACTTGAGGATGAAGGGGATCGAGAGCAGGGCGAAGCACGTGTAGATCAGGTAGGTGCCGGCCAGGTTCCAGTCCGAGAGGGTCGGGAACGACACCGTGATGACCCAGTTGGCGATCCACTGGGCGGCGGCGGCCACGCCGAGGGCCGCGGCGCGGATGCGGCCCGGGAACATCTCGCCGAGCAGCACCCAGACCACCACGCCCCAGGACAGGGCGAAGAAGAGGACGAAGCAGTTGGCCGCGATGAGGGCGACCAGGCCCTGGGTGTGCGGCAGGGCGATCTCGCCGGCCTCCGTGGACTTGTAGGAGAAGGCCCAGGCGGCGAGCCCGAGGGAGATCGCCATGCCGACGGAGCCGATGAGGGCCAGCGGCTTGCGGCCGATGCGGTCCACCAGCAGCATCGCGATCACCGTGCCGATGATGTTCACGACGGAGGTCTCGAAGGAGTACAGGAACGAGGAGCTCGGGTCGACGCCGACCGACTGCCACAGCGAGGAGCTGTAGTAGAAGATCACGTTGATGCCGACGAGCTGCTGGAAGACCGAGAGGCCGATGCCGATCCAGACGATCGGCAGGAAGCCGAAGCGGCCGCCGAGCAGGTCCTTGAAGGTCGACTTGTGCTCCGAGTGGATGGCCGCGTCGATCTCGCGGACCCGGGCGTCGGCGTCGATGCGCTCGCCCTCGACCTCGCGCAGCACCGTCTTGGCCTTCTCCATCCGGCCGACCGAGACGAGGAAGCGCGGGGACTCCGGGATGGCGAAGGACAGCAGGCCGTAGAGGACGGCCGGGATGACCATGACGCCGAGCATCCACTGCCAGGCTTCCAGGCCGCCGATCTCGCCGCGCTGGTCGCCGTCGGCGAGGCCCAGGATGCCCCAGTTGACCAGCTGCGAGACGGCGATGCCGATGACGATGGCGGCCTGCTGGAAGGAGGCGAGCCGGCCGCGGTAGGCGGGCGGCGAGACCTCGGCGATGTAGGCGGGGCCGATGACCGAGGCCATGCCGATGCCCACGCCGCCGATGATGCGCCACATGGCGAGGTCCCAGAGGGCGAACGCCAGCGCGGAACCGACGGCGCTCGTGGTGAAGAGGACCGCGGCGATCTGCATGCAGCGGATTCGGCCGATCCGGTCGGCGATGCGGCCGGCCGTGGCCGCGCCGAAGGCACAGCCGATCAGCGCGGCGGCGATCACCTGGGCGAGGGCCGCGGACCCGACGTCGAAGCGGTCGCGGATGGCCTCGACCGCGCCGTTGATGACGGAGCTGTCGTAGCCGAAGAGGAATCCGCCCATGGCCGCGGCGGCGGTGATGAAGATGACGTGCCCGAGGTGGTCGGGGTGCGCGCCCGCGCCGCCGGGCGTCGGTGCCTTCGCTGTGCTGCTGGTCAAGGTGTGCTCCGTGGGGGGTTTTGTCCGTTCTCCTAGTGGCGCACAGGTCAAGATCGGGCACCACCCGAAGGCGGGAGACAGCGGAGCGAGCCTATGCGTTCATTTCCTGAAGTCAATAGTTCATGTGAAGGTCGCGTTAACCGGCTTGATGGGCCATTGACTTCACTTCTTGAAAACTGGTGGGTTCAGCGCAGTCGCTGGCTGATCACCTTCGAGACCCCGTCGCCCTGCATCGAGACGCCGTAGAGCGCGTCCGCGACCTCCATCGTCCGCTTCTGGTGCGTGATGACGATCAACTGCGAGCTCTCCTGGAGCTCCTCCATGATCCGGATCAGCCGCTGGAGGTTGGTGTCGTCCAGGGCCGCCTCGACCTCGTCCATCACGTAGAACGGGCTGGGCCGCGCCTTGAAGATGGAGACCAGCAGCGCCACGGCCGTCAGCGACCGCTCGCCGCCCGACAGCAGCGACAGCCGCTTGACCTTCTTGCCCGGCGGGCGGGCCTCGACGTCCACTCCGGTCGCCAGCATGTCGTCCGGATCGGTGAGCACCAGACGGCCCTCACCACCGGGGAACAGCCGGGAGAACACCCCCTCGAACTCGCGGGCGGTGTCCCGGTACGCCTCGGTGAAGACCTCCTCGACCCGCCGGTCCACTTCCTTCACCACTTGAAGGAGATCGGCCCGGGTCTTGCGCAGGTCCTCCAGCTGCTCGCTGAGGAACTGGTGGCGCACCTCCAGCGCCGCGAACTCCTCCAGGGCGAGGGGGTTGACCTTCCCGAGCTGCTGGTAGGCGCGCTCGGCCGCCTTGAGCCGCTTCTCCTGCTGCGCACGGACGAAGGGGCCCGGCCGGTTGCGGGGATCCTGCGGATCCTCCGGCAAGGCCTCGCCCTCGGCCGCCGGGGACGGGGGTACCGGCTGGTCGGGGCCGTACTCCGCGACGAGCGCGGCCGGCTCCACCCCCAGCTCCTCCAGCGCCCGCGTCTCCAGCTGCTCGATCCGCAGCCGCTTCTCGGCGCCGAGCACCTCGCCGCGGTGCACGGAGTCGGTGAGCTTGTCGAGTTCGGCCTTGAGGTCACGGCCGCGGCCGCGGGCCTCGCCGAGCTCCCGCTCGCACAGCCCCTTGGCGTGTTCGGCCGCCGTGCGCTCCCGCTCCGCGCGGCCGATCGACACCTCCAGGTGCGCCAGCAGCTGCCGCGCACCCTCGGCCACGGCCCGGCCCACCTCGGCCTCGTGGCGCAGCCGTTGCCGCCGCCGCTCGGCGCGCGCCCGGGCCTCGCGCTCCGCCCGGGCCGCTCGGTCCAGGCCGTCCGCGCGGCCGGCCAGGCCCTTGACCCGCTCCTCGTGGGTGCGCAGCTGGAGCCGGGCCTCCATCTCGGTCTGCCGCGCGTTCGCCCCGTCGGCGGCGAGCCGGTCGCGCGCCGAGGTGTCGGGCTCCCGCTCGGCCGGCATCTCCTCCACCGCCGCGAGCCGCTCCGCGCATTCCTCTACGTCGACCCGTGCGCGCTCCAACGCCTCCTGCGCCTTGGCTGCGGCCAGGGCGCTGCGCTCGGCTTCGCCCAGGGCCCCCTTCGCCTGCCCGGCCAGCCGCCCGAGCTGCTGGGCGACCCCGGCCCGGGCCCGCTCCCCGGCCCGGCGCCGCTCGGCGAGCTCCTCGGCCAGGGCCGCTGCCGCGTCCCGGCGGCCCCGGGCCTGCTCCTCGGCCCCGGCCAGCTCCCGGCACTCCCCGTCGAGCCGTTCCAGCCCGGCCGCCGCCTCGTCCACGGCGGCCTGCACCTCGATGAGACTGGGCGCACCGGCGGAACCACCGTGCGCGAGGTGCGCCCCGAGCACGTCCCCCTCGACGGTCACGGCAACGAGCCCGGGATGCGCCGCCACCACCGCCTCGGCCTCCTCCAGCGTCCCGACCACCACATGCCCCCGCAGCACCCAGGCCACGGCCCGCCGCACCTCGGCATCACCCCCCACCAGCCCGGCCGCGTCCCGCCACGCGCCCGCGGCGACGTCCCCGGCCACACGAGCGTCCGGGTCCTGCGGCGCTGCGCCGACCTCCACGGCCGTGCGGGCATCCAAGTCCTGCGGCGCTGCGCCGACGTCCACGCCCACGCCGACGTCCACGCCCACGCGGGCGTCCGCCACGGCGCGGGCGTCCGGGTCCTGTGGCGCCTCGGCGCCAGATGTCCGTACGGACGCCGTCCCGGAACCGGAGCCCGGGGCGGCGCCGTGGCCCGCCGCCTCCACCCGCAGGTGGGGGGTGGCGCCGGCCTCCGGCCCACCGGGCACCTCCGGCCCTGGAGGCACGAGGGTCTGGGGGCGGAGCCCCCGGTTTCGGGAAGGGGCGGGGTGGC
>NZ_JBHWBP010000190.1:0-14169 GCF_042735575.1 Streptomyces sp. NPDC059564
GGTCGGGGAGAGTCCCCGCAGGGCTGCCTCCCGCGCGGCCCGCGCTCAGGCCCGGCGGTACACCGGCGGCCGCCGCTCCGCGAAGGCCCGCGCCCCCTCCTTCGCGTCGGCGGTGTCGAAGACCGGCCACCCCCGCACCAGCTCCGCGGCCAGTCCCTCCGTCTCCGTCAGCTCGGCGGTCTCGTAGACGGACGCCTTCACCGCCTCCACCGCCAGCGGACCGCACGCGTTGATCCGCTCGGCGGTCTCCAGCGCGGCCTCCAGCGCCGTCCCGTCGGGCACGACCCGCCCGATCAGCCCGATCCGCGCCGCCTCCTCGGCGGAGTACGGCCGTCCGGTCAGCAGCATCTCCAGCGCGTGCGTACGCGGGATCTGCCGCGGCAGCCGCACCGTCGAGCCACCGATGGGGAACAGCCCCCGCCTGACCTCGAACAGCCCGAACGTGGCCCCCTCCCCCGCGACCCGGATGTCCGTGCCCTGCAGGATCTCGGTGCCGCCCGCGACGCAGTACCCCTCGACCGCGGCGATCACCGGCTTGCGCGGCCGGTGGTGACGGAGCATCGCCTTCCAGTGCAGGTCGGGGTCGGCCTTGAGCCGGTCGCGGTACTGGTCGCCCTCCATGCCCTGGCCGGCGAGCGCCTTCAGGTCCATGCCCGCGCAGAAGTCCCCGCCCGCGCCGGTCAGCACCACCGAGCGGACCGCGTCGTCGGCGTCCGCCTCCAGCCAGCCGTCGTACAGCCCCACCAGCAGCGGAAGCGAGAGCGCGTTCTTCGCCTCCGGCCTGTTCATGGTGAGCACCAGCGTGGCGCCGTGGCGTTCCACGGTCAGGTGTTCCGTCCCACCCATTGCCGTCCTCCCGTCTCAAGACCTAGAACAGGTTGCAGGAGGGGAGGGTGCAGTTCAATAGTTTTCTGACACCCAGTCAGATTTCTTGGCACGCACCCTTCCCAGTTGGGCGGAGCGGGGCTCTAATGACCGCCGAGCAGCCCAGCCATGGGATCTTTCGGGTCAGGAGGAACGGTGGAGTACAACCTTGCCGACCTGTTCGAGTCGGTCGTGGACGTGGTCCCGGACCGCGAGGCCCTGGTGTACGTGGACCACCCCGGGACCGGCGCCGAACGCCGCCTCACGTACGCGCGGCTGGACGCGGCCGCGAACCGCCTCGCGCACCACCTCCTCGACAGCGGGCTGCGGCCCGGCGAGCACCTGGGGCTGCACCTCTACAACGGCGTCGAGTACCTCCAGACCGTGCTGGCCTGCCTCAAGGCCCGACTGGTCCCGGTGAACGTCAACTACCGGTACGTGGAGGAGGAGCTGGTCTACCTCTACAACGACGCCGACCTCGCGGCACTGGTCTTCGAGGGCGAGTTCACCGAGCGGGTGGCGGCCGCCCTCCCCCAGACCACGAAGCTCCGGCACCTGATCCGGGTCGGGTCCGCCCCCGAGGGCGCCCCGGAGCCGGTGATCGCGCCGGTCGCGTACGAGGACGCGGAGGCGGCCGGATCCCCGGAGCGCGGGTTCCCGCCGCGCAGCCCCGACGACCTGTTCATCATCTACACCGGCGGCACGACCGGCATGCCCAAGGGCGTCATGTGGCGCGCCGAGGACCTGTTCTTCGCGGGGCTGTTCGGCGGCGAGCCCTCGGGCGAGCCGGTGAAGCGGCCCGGGGAACTGGCCGAGCGGGTCGCGGCGCGCGGGGCGGGACTCACCTTCTTCCCGGCTCCCCCGCTGATGCACGGCACGTCGACCCTCACCTCGTTCATCGCCTTCAACTACGGCCAGCGGGTGGTCATCCACCGCAAGTACGCGCCGGAGGAGGTGCTCCGCACCATCGAGAAGGAGAAGGTGTCGAGCGTGTCGCTGGTGGGCGACGCGATGCTGCGGCCCCTCATCGACGCGCTGAACGGTCCGCTCAAGGGGACCGACCTGTCCTCCCTGTTCAGCGTGTCCTCGTCCGGGGCGATCATGTCGGAGACGGTCCGCGCCGAGTTCCAGCGGCTCGTGCCGAACGTGGTGCTGCTGAACAACTTCGGTTCGTCCGAGTCCGGTTCCAACGGGCGGGCGACGGACGACTCCGGTCCGGAGAAGGGCTTCCGCCTCCAGGTCAACGACCGTACGCAGGTGGTGGACCCGGTGACGCACGAGCCCGTGGGGGTCGGCGTACCGGGACGGCTCGCGCAGCGCGGACACGTACCGCTCGGCTACTACAACGACCCGGCGAAGACCGCGGAGACCTTCTTCCAGAAGGGCGCGGAGCGGTGGGTGCTGCTCGGCGACATGGCGACCGTCGACGAGGAGGGCATCGTCACGGTCCTGGGGCGCGGGTCGCAGTGCATCAACACGGGCGGCGAGAAGGTGTACCCGGAGGAGGTCGAGCAGGCGCTGAAGTCCCATCCGGACGTGTACGACGCCCTGGTGGCCGGGGTCCCGGACCCGACGTGGGGCAGTCACGTGGCGGCGGTGGTGCAGGTGCGCGAGGGTGCGCCGGAGCCGACGCTGGAGGACATCCAGCTCCACTGCCGGACCCGGCTGGCGGGCTACAAGATCCCGCGCCAGCTGGTGCTCGCGGACGCCATCCAGCGCTCCCCGAGCGGCAAGGCGGACTACCGCTGGGCGAAGGCGGTGGCGACGCAGGCGGACGCCGGCCGCTGAGGCCGCGCCGCGTACGGCGACGGAGGTCGCGGCGCGGGGCGCGCCGACGGGGACGCGTGACCACGAGCCGCCGACGGCACCCGGTCCCGACTTCCGACCGGGCCTAGCGCTGGGCCCGTAGTTCCGCCGCGAGGCCGCGGGCCCAGCCGGCCAGTTCCGTGCGGCCCGCGCCCTGGCCCAGGGCGTCGGCCTGCTCGTCGGTCATGTGCTGCGGGCCCGGGTCCTCCAGCAGGTGGGCCGCCTCGGCCAGCAGCGCGGACAGGCGTCGGGCGTCGGACGCGCTGAGGCGTACCGATACCGCGGGGTCGATGACGGACATCGCCGCCGCCTCCCTTCCCGCCTCCTCGGCCGGGGGCTCCTGCTTCGACCGTACGCCTCCGGCCGGGCGGCCGCCGCTCAGGCGCCGGTGGCGAGGAACCGCTCCGCAGGACGAAGTCGCCGGCGGACGAGTGGGCGAGGAGGTCGACGCGCAGACGATCACTCGTTCGAGTCATTGATTTACGGGACAACCTCCGGCAGGCTACCGAATGAACGTTCGGTTGGCTCTCGGTGAGGTGACGGCAATGACGGCGTACGCGGATCTCCATGACGAAGGCGAGCGGCTGAGCCCCGACGAGCTGGCGGCGCTCCAGCTCAAGCGGCTGCGGGCGACCCTGCGGCGCGTGTACGACCGCGTGCCCTTCTACCAGCAGGCCTTCGACAAGGCCGGAGTACACCCCGACGACTGCCGTTCCCTGGCCGACCTCGCCCTCTTCCCCTTCACCACCAAGGCCGATCTGCGCGAGCAGTACCCGTTCGGGATGTTCGCCGTGCCCCGCCCCGAGGTGCGCCGCATCCACGCCTCCAGCGGCACCACCGGGCGCCCCACCGTGGTCGGGTACACCGAGGGGGACCTGTCCACCTGGGCCGATGTCGTCGCCCGGTCCCTGCGCGCGGCGGGCGCCAGACCGGGCCAGATCGTGCACGTGGCGTACGGGTACGGCCTCTTCACCGGCGGCCTCGGCGCCCACTACGGCGCGGAGCGGCTCGGCTGTACGGTCGTCCCCGCTTCCGGGGGCATGACGGACCGCCAGGTCAAGCTGATCCAGGACTTCCGGCCGGAGGTGATCATGGTGACGCCGTCGTACATGCTCACGCTGCTGGACGAGATGGAGCGCCAGGGCATCGACCCGCGCTCGACGTCGCTGCGGACCGGGGTGTTCGGCGCGGAGCCGTGGACCGAGGAGATGCGCCGGGAGATCGAGGACCGGCTCGGCATGGACGCCGTGGACATCTACGGGCTGTCCGAGGTCATCGGGCCGGGCGTGGCCCAGGAGTTCGCCTCGCACAAGGACGGCCTGCACATCTGGGAGGACCACTTCTACCCCGAGGTGATCGATCCGCTGACCGGGGCGGTCCTGCCGGACGGTGAGCCCGGGGAGCTGGTGTTCACCTCCCTCACGAAGGAGGCCATGCCGGTCGTGCGCTACCGCACCCGGGATCTGACGCGGCTGCTGCCGGGGACGGCCCGCCCGGCCTTCCGCCGGATGGAGAAGGTGACCGGCCGCAGCGACGACATGATCATCCTGCGCGGCGTGAACCTCTACCCGACCCAGATCGAGGAGATACTCCTGCGCACCCCCGGCCTCGCCCCGCACTTCCAGCTCCGCCTGACCCGGGAGGGCCGGATGGACGCCCTGACCGTCCGGGTGGAAGCCCGCCCGGACACCCCCGCCACCCGCCGCGACGCCGCGGCCGCGGAACTGATCCGCTCCGTCAAGGAGTCGGCCGGCGTATCGGTCGCCGTCGAGGTGGTGGACCCGGAAACCCTGGAGCGCTCGGTAGGCAAGATCAAGCGCGTAAAGGACCTCCGCGACGGCAGGACGGCCTGAAACATGAGGCGTCCGACGGGAGACGGATAATCTGCCTCCATGACTTCAGGTGGTGGGGGGACCGAGGGCATGGACACGGGTCTTGACGGTCAGGGCTGGAGTGCCACGCGCTCCTGGGTGGAGAAAGGACTGTCCGACGCGGAGCGCATCGAAAACGTGGTGCGGCTGCGCGGCGGCTGGACCTCGGAGATGCGCCGCCTGGACCTCCACGGTCCGGCCGGCCGGCGCTCACTCGTCCTGCGGTCCTTCGTCAAGCCGTTCTTCGTCCGGCACGCGGAGGGCCTGCTGACCCGTGAGGCGACCATCCTGCGCCTGCTCGGTGACACGGACGTGCCCGCGGCGACGCTCGCGGCGGTGGACGCGACGGCGCAGTACTGCGACCACCCCTCCTTGCTGATGTCCCTGCTGCCGGGGACCGTGCGCCTGGGTGATCAGGGTGCTGAGGAGCGCGCCGAACTGCTGGCCCGGCAGCTGGTGCGCATCCACCAGCTGCCGGTGACCGCGCGGCAACGACCCCGCCCGTATCAGGCCTGGGCCTCCCCCGAGCGAGTGACTCCGCCCGTGACCACCGAACGGCCCGAGCTCTGGCAGCGGGCCGTCGACGCCATCCGCCGCGATCCCCCGGCCCATCAGGGCCTCTTCCTCCACCGGGACTTCCATCCCGGCAACGTCCTCTTCACGGGCAGCGGCGCCGATCTCCGGATCAGCGGTGTCGTCGACTGGGTGGAGACGTCCTGGGGGCCGGCCGACCTGGACGTGGCCCACTGCTCGACGGCCCTGGCCCTGCTGCACGGGATTCCCGCGGGCATGCGCTTCGCCGATCGCTACGTCGCGGCGGGAGGAACCCTGACCGACGAGGGCACCGCCCATCTGTACTGGCGGCTGCTGGACGCGCTGGGTTTCGCTCCCGACGGGGAGAAGGTCGGCGTCCCCTGGCGTGAACTGGGCCGCGTCGACCTGACAGCCGGCGTCCTGACTCAACGGCTGGAGGGCTACATCGAAGCCCTTTTCGACCGCTACGCCTGAACGGGCACGAGTCCGGGCAGTAGGCCGGGGCGGGCTGACGGGCGGTTGAAACCACCCCTTCGGGCCTACTTCGGCGAGGCTTCCGGGAAACGGCGGGCCCGCCCGGGTAGGGGATGAGGCGTGACCTCGATCCTCCGGCGGCTCTACGACCGGCTCCAGGGCTCCCCCGCCGGGCTGGCCTGGAGCCGCGGCCGGGAGATCGAGCTGATGCACCGGGCGATGGGCTTCGCCGCCCTCGGGTTCCTCACCCTCGTGCCGCTGCTGGTGGTCGTCGCGGCGGCCGCGCCGGGCAGCGGATCGGGCTTCGGCCGCTGGCTGGGCCAGGCCCTCGGGGTGACGGCGGCGTCCCGGGCCCGGGTGGAGGTGCTGTTCGGGGCGGCCGACCTGGCCCTGGAACGCACCACCGCCTTCGGACTGGCCGCCCTCGCGGTGTTCGGCCTGACCTTCGGCTCCGCCGTGCAGACCGGCTACGAGAAGGTGTGGGACCTGCCGACCGCCCGCTGGCACACCATGTGGCGGCACGTCGTCTGGCTGGCCCTGCTCGTCTGCTACCTCGCGCTGCTCGTCGAGATCCCGGCCCCCTCCGACGACGCGGTGGGCACCGTCCTCGGCACCATCGGCGACCTGACCGGCACCTGCCTGTTCTTCTGGTGCTCGGGACGGATCCTGCTGGGCGGCCGGGTCCGCTGGCGCGCCATGTTCCCCGGGGCGGTGGCGACCAGTCTCGGGCTGCTCGGCCTGCGGGTGTTCTCGCAGCTGGTGTTCTCCCCGCTGATCGCCTCGAACGCCGTCACGTACGGCCCCTTCGGCACGCTGCTGGTCGTCCAGTCCTGGCTGGTCGGCGTCGGGTTCGTGGTCTACGGCGGCGCCCTGGTCGGCCGTCTCGCCCACGAGCACCTCATCCTCCGCCGCCTCCACGCCACCGGCACCCTCCTCCCCGGGGAAGCCCCACCCCCCGACCCGGAAGGCGAATGACCACACCCGTCCCGGCCGGCCGCCAACGAGGTCCCGGTCGCCGCCGCCGTCCACCACGACGACGTGGACGTCGGCACGGCCCACTCCCTGGAGACGGCCCGGGCCGTCCGTCAGGGGTTCGTGAAGCGGGTGCGGAGTTCGCGTTTGAGGATCTTTCCGCTGGCGTTGCGCGGCAGGGCGTCCACGAAGACCACCCGCTTCGGCGCCTTGAAGTGGGCGAGGCGTTCGCGGGCGTACGCCATCAGGTCAGCCTCCGTGACCTCCCCGCGCGGGACCACGACCGCCGTGACGGCCTCGATCCACCGCTCGTCGGGGAGCCCGACCACGGCCGCCTCGGCCACGCCCGGGTGGGTGTACAGGACGTCCTCGACCTGCCGGGAGGCGACGAGCACCCCGCCCGAGTTGATGACGTCCTTCACCCGGTCGACGACGGTGAAGTACCCCTGCGCGTCGCGCACCGCCAGGTCCCCCGAGCGGAACCAGCCGTCCCGGAAGGCCTTCTTCGTGGCCTCCGCGTCGTTCCAGTAGCCCAGGCAGAGCTGCGGCGAGCGGTACACCACCTCCCCCGCCGTGCCGTCGGGGACCTCCGTGCCGTCCTCGTCGACGACCTTCGCCTCCACGTGCCGTACCGGGCGCCCGCAGGAGTCCATCCGGCCCTCGTGCTCGTCCGGTCCCAGGACGGTGGCCAGCGGCCCGATCTCGCTCTGCCCGAAGCAGTTGTAGAAGCCCAGCCCCGGCAGCCGCGCCCGCAGCCGCTCCAGGACCGGGACCGGCATGATCGAGGCCCCGTAGTACGCCTTGCGGAGCGCGCCCAGCTCCGCCGCCTCGAACCGGGGGTGCCCGGCGAGGGCGATCCACACCGTCGGCGGGGCGAACAGGCTGTCCGCCTCGCCCGCCTCCACCAGGTCGAAGAGCGCGTCGGCGGCCGGCGCGTCGAGGATCGTGCTGCGCGCGCCCACCGCCAGGTACGGCAGCAGGAAGACGTGCGTCTGCGCCGAGTGGTACAGCGGCAGGGCGTGGACGGGGCGGTCGTCCTCGGCCAGGTCCAGGGCGGCGATGGCGCTCTCGTACTCGTGCGCCAGGGCCCGGTGGGTCATCATCGCGCCCTTGGGCAGGGCCGTGGTCCCCGAGGTGTAGAGGAGCTGGACGACGTCCGCCGGGTCCGCCGCGGACGCGAAGGGCAACGGTTCGTCCAGCTCCGCCAGGAAGGAGCCGGGCGCGTCGCGCAGCGGGCGCACCGCGTGTCCGGCGGGGATCCGCTCCGCCAGGTCCGGGTCGGCGAGGACCAGGGCGCTGCCGCAGTCGCCGAGGATGTGCGCGAGGTCCTCGCCCGTGAGGTTCTGGTTGACGGGGACGTGGGTCAGGCCCGCCCGGGCGCAGGCGAGGAACGCGATGAGGTAGGCGTCGCTGTTGTGGGCGAAGGTCGCGACCCGGTCGCCCGCGGCCAGCCCGTAGCGCCCGCGCAGGACGGCCGCGCCGGTGGAGACGGCCGCGTCGAGCCGCGCGTAGGTCCAGCTCCGGTCGCGGTAGCGGACGGCGACCCGGTCGGGCACCCGCCGCGCGCTGTCCCGTACGAGTCCGTCGACCGTGTTGTCCCGCACTGCCGTCATGGCGCGATCCTCGCCCGGCCGCGCGTCCAAGGTCAATATCGGCGCGCCAACCGGGGATACCAAACGGGATGTTGACGGGACGTCAGGTGGCCTGCACGAGTGTGGGGGCACGTACGCGCCTCCAGCCCCACGGGCAAGTCCGGCCGTTCGCACGCCACTTGAGAGGCATGTTGCGCTCCCACGATCGTCCCAGCCGCACCCGCCCGTCAACGCGCCGGATCGCCGTCATCGGTGCCACGCTGCTCGCCGCGGCCGCCGCGATACCCCAGGCGGGCGCCGCCCCCGCCCCGGATCCCGGGGTCGCCCCTTCGGGCGGCGGGCTGTCCGCCGTCATCCGGTACACCGAGAACGGCATTCCGCACGTCCTGGCCCGGGACCACGCGCACCTCGGCTTCGGCACCGGCTGGGCCCAGGCCGCCGGGCCCGACCCCGACGCCGCCGCCGAGGCGGCCCGGCAGCTGTTCGACACCACCCGCTACGACATGGGCTCCAACGCGGTGGCCTCATGGTCCGCCGCGCCAAGCTCGTGCTCGACGCCGTCGACCCGGACACCGCCGCTGCCGCGATGCGCTCCGGAGTCCTGCTCGCACGTCTGCGCCTCACCGACGCGTGCGGTCTGCCCCTCTGCGCCGGGGTCCGGCCGCCACTCGTCGTATGGTCCGCCACCTCCGCGGGCTCCTCGTCGACGAATGCCACTGTTCAGTAACAGATGGGCCGGTGCGACCTCCCTCATTTCGCCGACGACGACGCAGGGTTGACGGCCGTGGAACGTCGCCGCGGCCCATGATTTCGGGTGCGTGTGGTGAGAGGCGGCGGGCCGGGGCCCGGGAAATTCGAGCCGGGGTGACGCGGCGTTGGCCGACGGCGCCTGTCGGACGCGCCGTTAGAGTGAAGATCTCGGTGGCCTGATCTCGTCGACGCGAACGGCCGGCGCCGGGGCACTTGAAGGAAACGCTTTACGGAACGGGGGGCCATCGTGTCGACATGGGACATCAAGCCGGGTGGCGTTCATGGAGTCCTGAACAAGACCGCCGAGGCCGGCGCGAAGTTCGAGGAAGAGTTCACGTCGTACGGCGACGGCCTGGTGGGCGCCGCGACGTGGGCGGGCACGATGGTTCTGGGCGGGACCGAGATCCCCGAGGGGGGTGCCTTCGGTCCGGTGGCGCAGGCGTTGCAGGAGTTCCAGCAGCGCACCGAGAACGACCTGAAGTTCCTTCCCGTCCGCACGGGGAAGTCCATCACCGGAGCGCGCGTGGCCACTGAGGAATACCTCAAGGGCAACCTGGAGATGGCGAAGCAGGCGCAGGAGAACTACTCCAAGGCTCCGACCCCGGAGGAAATGAAGGGCTCCAAGAAGTGATCGATCTGGGAAAGATACCGACCTTCACGGGGAACCTGGAGACTCTGGAGACGCACGCGGCTTCGCTGAAGACCACTGCTTCCAGCATTCGCGGAACGGGCCGCGACGTCCACAACGCCTTCCAGGAACTGGATCCGGTCTATGACGCTCCCGAGCAGGAGGAGTTGCTCAATTCGACCGTTCCGGTCCGGGACAAGGCGGACGCGTTCGCGAAGGAGCTGGAGTCCGTCAGTGGTGCGCTGACGACCTTCGCGTCGAGCGCCCGTCCACTGGTGAGCAAGATGAAGCAGCTCCGCCTGGACGCGGAGAAGTTCGTCGCGGCCAACGAGCACGACGACGACTGGCAGAAGGACCAGGGCAAGGTCGACGAGAACGCGCGCCTCGTCCGCGAGGTCGGTGTGACGTGGGTGGCGTTCCAGGGCGTCGAGCGCGATGCGGCCAACAAGATCACCGCGTTGGTGGGCGGTACGCACTTCGTCGTCGACGACGGCTCGCACAAGGCCGGCATGTACGGCTTCAAGGAAAGCGACGTCAAGGACGCCAAGGAGACCCCCTGGGGGACGGTCGACAAGCGTGAGTACACGGGTCTCCGGGCTGCCTGGGAGTGGACGAAGGACAACGTCGGCGGTGCGCTGAAGGGCTTCTTCGTCGACGGTGTCTGGGGCACGCTCAAGGGCCTGGGCAGCATGATCAACGTGTTCGACTGGGACAACTTCAAGAAGACGTGGTCGAACATCGGTGATGTCTTCGGCGGCATCAGCGGGTACATCATCACGCCGTACGACTGGGCGATGGACAAGATGTTCGGGCCGGTCGACCACAGTGACCGGGAACATCAGAAGGCGGCCCTGCGCAACTTCGGCAAGTCGCTGGTCGCGTGGGACGAGTGGGGCAAGGACCCCTCGCGGGCGTTCGGGACGGTGCTGTTCAACGGCCTGACCATCGGATCGGGCTCCTTGCTCAAGCTCGGCAAGGCCGGAAAGCTGGGCGCGGGTGCGGAGGCCCTGAACGTACTGGGCAAGGCGGGTGTGCTCGCCGACCCGATGAGCTACCTCGGCAAGGCGGCGAACGTCACCAAGCTCAAGGTCGGCGACCTGATGGAGGGTCTGAAGGCCAGCCGGGCAGGCGTGGACGACATGAGCCGCAACCTGCCCACCGGGACCTCGCCGCACCCGGTCGACGCGACCCCGACGCCCGGGCACACGGGGGACTCGTCCCCCACTCCCGCCGGATCCGGCGACAAGACGCCCCCCGGCCACGAATACGTCGACCCCGAGGGCAACAAGCGCGTCATCGGCCACGACGGGCACATCACCGACGAGCACGGCAACGTCGTTCCCGACACCGAACCCGTCAAGGAGCCGCACAAGGGCGACGTGGCCGGCACGCACGATACCGTTCCCGCCAAGGACAAGGTCCTCGAAGGCGCGGGCGGGCCCAGCCGCGTGGAGAACGGCACTCCGGGACACCCCGGTCACGACACGTCGGGCACCGGCAAGGGCTCGGACGGCCACACCCCGGCCGCCCCCGCCGGCCACACCCCGGGCGCTCCCGCCGGCCACACCCCCGGCGGTAACGCGGGCCACACCCCCGGCGGTGACGCGGGCGGCCACGGACCCGCGGACTCCGGCCACGGTCCCGGCGACCCGGGCAAGGGCGGTCCCGGTTCCACGGACGGAGGCGGTACGCCGCCGCCGAACGACGGCACGTACACGCCCCGCCCCGGCGAAGACGTCCCGAAACTCAAGCGTCACGACAACGACTTCTCGGCGGAGCAGAACAACAAAGGGCAGCGCAAGTCCAGCATCAACGCCGACGGTGACCTCGTGCCTGCCAACCCCAACGGCTCGGCGGACATCGTCGACCACATCGTGGGGCGCGACCCGAGGAAGTCCGACAGTCCTTACACCTCGCTCAGCGAGGACGGCGCAAATGCCAAGGACTATGGTGGCCAGAAGGTCCAGGTCGATTTGCCCAGGCTGATCGATGACATAGCCAAGGGCAAGATCAAGGACGTCGAGGTCTACTCGCCGAAGGAAGTCGAGGCAGCGATCCAGAAGAGCGCTGACGAGATCGCCGGCCAGCCCGTGGATATCAGCGTTCCGCCGAACACCCCGCACCCCGTAATCGACGAGGCGGCCAAGAGGTTCGGCTTGAGCAAGACCAAGACCAGGCGCATCGCGCAGCGCATGAAGGACATGATGCACACACGCCGCGATTCGGAGTGGCTCATCAAGGGGGTCGTTCCGCATGACTACATCACCGGGCCGTGAGACCGGCAGCGGAAGATTGGGAAAGGATGCCACTCATGACTCGGTACAGTGAATTGCTCGGCACGGATTTCGACGGCGAACCGACCACGGATATCGACGACGTGATCTACGGGGCTTTCGACGACCCCGCGCACCGGGAGCGGGTGCCCGGACTCGTCGAGCTGATGAACGACCCCGCGGCTCCCGGTGGGGAACGTTTTGTGGCCTGCCTGGCGCTGACGACCTGGGGTGAGGCGGTGGGGTACGAGGCGGTGCTCCGTGCTGCCGCAGACCCCAAGAACGCGCCCTGGTACGACTGCCTGATCGACCGCAAGTTCTCGGTGGACAGCACGTTCGCGCAGCTCGCGGAGGCTGTCGCCGAGCGGGATCTGTCGCGGGAGAAGGGAACTGAGGCGCTTCGTATCGACGCCGCCCACGCTCTTGTGCGGCTCGCGGACAGCGAGTATTTCGAGGACAAGTTGGGCGAGTTGTTCGACAACGCCACGCTCCAGGAACTGCTGGACGACATCAAGGACGTCACCGCTCGGGGCGTGCGATCCCTGGCAGCAGGTGAAAAGTGCTTGTTCGACCTGCCTACGCAGCTGGTCGATCTGGCGAGCGGGGTGTCCACGGTCGACGGGAAGCTGGCCGTGGAGCTGGCCATGAGTGTGCTGAACGTCAGCTCCTCCCCCCGAACGCTGAACCACGCCGTCCCCATCGTCTCCCGTGCCGAGGGCCCGGAGGGCCGGCAGTTCGGTGAGTACCTGCTGACGGTCGGCGACGCGGGAGTGTGCGCGGAGGTCCGCGAGGCGCTGAGCCGCCCCGCGTAGGGCGCCTTCTCCGCTCTCGGGGCGGGGCGACGATCACATATGACTAAAAGGAACACCGCATGACCAAGGACGTGATCGCGCTCACCGAGCGCATGCCGGACGCGCTGAGCGTCCTGGCGGGCCTGCTGGCGGGCGGCCCGGACCTGCGGGTCGGGACCACCGGCGAGGGTGCCGTGGTCCAGCTGTGCGACGCCGAGGGCCGGCCGCTCGTCTCAATCGAGGTCCCGCTGCTGCTCCAGGTGCCGGGCGAGGCGGCCCGGCTGCTGGGGCCCGGCGCCGAGCCGTCCGGTGACGGCCCGGTGTGGTGGGTCGAGGCCCGCGCCGCCGTGGGCGTACCGAAGGCCGAGCAGCTCGCGGGTGCCTTCGCGGCCCGTCTGACCATGCTTCTGGGCGGCCGGGTCTGGCCGCCGGACGCCGCCGGCACCGTCGGTGCGGCCCGCCCGGTCGATCTCTCGGGCGTTACGGCCGTACCGGCCCCCGCCGCCGCCCAGCCGGCCGTGGACATGCTCACCGAGCAGGCAGCCGTCATCCTCCAGGACCGGCCGGTCATCCCCATGACCAGCTGGCTCTCCGAGGCGCTGCGGGCCACCGTGGAGAGCGAGCGGTCCCTGCAGATCGTCACCCCGCCGCACTGCCGCCTCTCCCTGTCCACCGCCATGCTGCTGCAGTCCACGCCCTCGCGCTGGGTGGTGCAGGACGAGCGGTGCGGCTACTACGACGGGCAGACCGGCGCGGTACTGAGCTGGCAGGACGGCGCCTTCGCCCCGGACCGGGACGAGAGCGGGGAGACCCCGGTGGCGGATGCCTTCACGGAGGTGCGGCCCACCGGTGAGCGGCAGCTCATCCTTTCCTTCCGCACCCTGCACCGTCCCGAGGCGGAACTCGTCCTCGGCGGAGCGCTGGAAGCCGCCTGGCGGGCGCTGACCGGCGGTCCGCCGGCCGGCTGGGGCACGTCGGAGCCGGCCGGTCTGCCCTGGTCGCGGCGGAAGCTGACCGACCTGGCGTACGGGCGCGCGCCCCGCCCCACCTGGACGGTGGTCGTCGGCACCCCTGACCGGCCCGCCGTCGCCACCCTGCGCGTGATCCGCACCCCGGAGGGTGTGGAGGAGGACGTCACCCTCACCCTGGGCTACGGCCTCGATGAGAAGGCGGTCCTGGAGGCGGCCCTGGAGGCGCTGCCGGAGCTGGCCGGCGAGCTGGTGACCCGGCACGGGCTCAAGACCATGATGTGCCAGATGCGCGAGGCGCGCCGGGACCTGAGCGCCCCGCCCCGCTTCGAGCACCCGCCGCTGCCGTACGCCTTCGTCCTGGGCCCGGCGGAGGTCCAGGAGGCGGGGCGCGACACCGCAAGCCGGACACCGCTGGAGGAACGCCCGGTGCAGCTGGGCCCGAACGCCCGGCCCGGCTTCTACTACCGCCTCGGCGACGGCGAGACGGGCGAGAGCTGGACCGCCCTGGAGCAGCTCGTACGTCATCTGCGCGGGGCGACAGCGGGCTAGCTTGACTCTGTCGGGGGATCTTGGAGTTCCCTGGTGCGGCAGCATGATCAACGGGCATGCTCGGGCTGTTCCAGTGACCGATGCAGTCGTCGAG
>NZ_JBHWBP010000191.1:0-14090 GCF_042735575.1 Streptomyces sp. NPDC059564
GGGCACTGCCGGCCCCCTCGCCCGCGGACCCGCCGTTCGTGCACATCGCCGACGACCCGGCCCACCCGCAGGTACTGCTGCCCAGCGAGAGCCGGTACCGCCAGCTCTACGCCCCCGCACCGCAGATCACCGGGAACGACGAGCCGCTGCACCGGTTCGTCGGCCGGGCCCTCGCCGCGGGCGACCCCGCCACCACCGAACTCGCCGAACAGGTGAAGGCCCTGCACCTGCTGGCCGGGCTCCCCACGGCCCGGCTGGAGCGCGTCTTCACCGAGCACCTGGACTGCGCCGCCTACCGCCTGGACGCCTGGCGGCTGGGACTGGCCACCGAGAAGCTCGTCCAACTGCGGTACGGCCCCGACGACACCGACACCGCCACCCCCCGCACCGGCCTGCACCTGGGTGCGTACGGCTGGCTGGAGGACGTCGCACCGCGCACCGAACCCCTGGCACGGATGTCCGTACCGGAGCAGCTCCGCCCGGTCTTCGGGGCGGACACCCTCCCGCACGACCCGCACAACGGCGGCTGGATCCACGCTCCGTCCCCGGCCCAGGCCGCGACCGCCGCGGTGCTGCGCGCCGGGTACCTCGCCAACGGCGGCCGGGAGGACTCCGACGCCTTCGCCGTCGACCTCAGCTCCGGCCGCGTCCGCGCCGCGCTCGCCCTGCTCGACGGGCTCCGGCAGGGCCAGTCCCTCGGCGCGATGCTGGGCCGCCGCTTCGAACGGGGCCTGCACGAAGGCCATCCCGGCGTCGAGCTCGACCGGTTCGTCCAGCCGCTGCGCGACGCGTTCCCGCTGCGGGCCGGCCGGCTCTCCCACGTGCCCTCCCCGACCGACGAGGTCCAGCTCGTGGAGGCCCGCACCGTCGTGGACGGACTGGAACTGGTCCGGCGGGCCACCCGGCAGGGCCTGACCCGGTATCCGTACGGGGCCGAAGGACTGCCCCAGGACCTGAGCGACCCCCAGCGGCGGGCCATCGACGCGGAACTGGCGAACCTCCTCGAACTCCACGACGCGCTGGCCGACCTCGCCGTGGCCGAGAGCACCCACCAGACGCTCCTCGGCAACCCCGAACGCGCCGCCGCGACCCTCGACGCCTATGCCAAGGACGGCTTCCCGCCGGAGCCCGACGTGGTCAGGACACCGCGCAGCGGCACCACCCTCACCCACCGGCTGGCCCTCCAGTTCACCCCCGGGCTCGGCCCCGACCACGGCGCCGGAGCGGCCGGCCACAGCAGCCCGCGCGGCCGCGCCGAACCCGCCGTCAACGACTGGCTGGCCGCCCTGCTGCCGGACCCCGATGACGTGGCGGCGCTCGTCACCTGGACCGACCCGGTCACCGCCGAACCACGCAGCCGCGTGATCACCCAGGCCGACCTCGGCCTCCAGGCCGTCGAACTGCTGTGGGCGGTCCGCCCGGCCGGAGAGGCCGCCACCGGCGACCTCGACGACCGGATCATCCGCGAGCTCCTCGGCTCGCGACCCCCGCGGCCGGACGCCCGGCCGGTCATCCACTACACCCGGCGCGTCCCGGACAAGATCAGCTTCTTCGAACTGTCGCCGCTGATCGGCGCCCTGCGGACCCTGCTGACCACCTCACGCCCGCTGCGCTCCACCGACCTGGTGCCCGGCGCCGGGACCGCCCCCGTGGACCGGACCACCGACGAGGCCGTGTCCCTGCCCCGGGAACGCCCCGCCAAGGTCCTGGAATCCCTCACCGGGCTACGGGACGACACCGCGGCCTTCCTCTCGGACCTGGAGCCGCTCCTGCCGCCCGCGCCCGCACCACCCGGCCGCGCCGAGATCCTGCGTCTCGCCGACGAGTTCCTCACCCGGTACGCCGACCTCGCCGCCGGGGCCGGCCGCTTCGGGCTGCTCCGCAGCGGCTGGGCCGAACTGGCCGAATGGCGCCGCGGGGTGTTCACCGAGGTGCTGGCGGCGACCGCCGCCACCGCGGCCCGGATGGACCGGTCCCTCACCGAGGCCGACGCGCTCCTGGACCGGTACGACCACCACCTCCCACCGGCCACCTCGGACGCGGAGCGGTTCCGTCTCCTGCACCAGGCCGAACGGCTGCTGACCACCGTGCCCGTCACCCCGCCCCCGGCCCGCCCGGCCCTGCTGCGCGCGCAACTGCTCTCACCCCGCCAGAAGTTCGCCGACCGGCTGGACAGCCTCACCGCCGTCGCACGGACCGACCGAACGACCCTGTCGGGGCTGCTCGCACAGGTGGCCGCCCTGCTGCCGCTCGACGCCTTCGACCACGCAGGCCTCGACCTGACCCCGTACGGCGACCGGACCGTCCAGCAGGCCCGCGAGCTGCTCACCCGCGCCCGGGCCCTGCTCAAGGAGATCGAGGAACGCGTCGAGGCGGCCCGGACGGCCCTCGACGGCTACGACGCGGCCGTCACCGGACCCGACCGGGTACAGGCCGGGCTGGACGCCCTGAAGGCCCTGCTCGGCGAGGACGTCCTCGCCGTACCGGAGTTCACCCCGCCCGAGTACCTCGCCCGCGACTGGCGCTCCGCCCTGCGCGACAGCGAGGAACTGATCGCCCACCTGCGCACCGACCCGCCCGCACCCCGCACCTTCCCCGTGGAGGACTGGCTGCACGGCATGGCCCGGATCCGCGACAAACCGCGACTATGGGAGAAGACCGTGATCCTCGCGGACGCCCTGATCGGGTACGGCGGTCTGACCGTCACCCGGGAGGAACCCCGCCTCACCCCCGTCCAGCTGCCCTACCGGGCGGACGACCACTGGCTGGCCATGGACTTCCCGAAGGACCCGCGGCGGCGCCGGCCGCTCAACGAGGACCGGGTCCTGTTCACCGCGCACTACGCGGCCCCGTCCGCGCAGCCGCTGCCCGGCGTCCCCCAGGCCTGCGGGCTCCTCCTCGACGAATGGACCGAGGTCGTCCCGGCCGACCGGGAGACCACGGGCATCGCCGTCCACTACGACCGCCCGGACGCGGAGCCGCCGCAGGCCATGCTGCTCGTCGCACCGCCCCGGCCGGACGGCGCCTGGACCACCGAGGACCTGCTCACCGCGATCTTCGACACCTTCGACCTGGCCCGCGCCCGGGCCGTGGAACCCGTACACCTGGAGGACACCGCGTACGCCCAGCTGCTGCCCGCCACGGTCATGTCCGCGACGCGCAAACCCATCACCGTCAGCACGGACCTCGCGCTCGGCAACCTGCGCAGGCAGGCGACGGCCCATGACTGAACCGGCCCGTATCGAATTCCCGCTCGCCCTGGACCGCCGGCTCGAACCCACCGTCGGTGTCTGGAACCGGCTGGAGGGGCGGCCCCGCACCACCGACTTCGCCAGGGCGCTGCGGGCCGAGGTCCGCGACCCGCTGTGGATGCTCACCCGGCAGTGGCAGATGGGAGAGTTCCGCGGAGCGGACGCCGGTTCACCGGTGACCGCCACCTACTCGGTGGCCGGCGCCCCGCCCACCCGGTTCCGCCCGCCGGCCGGCCCGGTGGAGGCGCTGCCCACCGACCGGCCGCTGGAGTCCGTGGCCGAACGCCGCCCGCTCCAGTTCAGGTTCGGCACCGACCCGGTCTCCTTCGACCTGCGGCTGACCCTGGGGCACCGCTGGCTGAAGCTGATCCGCGGGCTGCTGACGGCAGGGGCGGAGGACTTCCGCGGGCAGTACGTCACCGCGTACCCGATCGCCCTGCCGGACCCCGACGACCCCCTGGACGGTCCCCGGGTGGCCCACCCCGAGGTCTGGGCCACGATGCAGGCCGTCTCCGGGCGCCACATGGACGGATACCTGCTCTACCGGCACCTCACGTACGAACACGGCCTCGCCTCCGACGGCATCGTCAACGTGCAGCACATCCACTACGAGGAGCTCAACCGGCGGGGCCGGGAGTTCGTCGCCTGGTTCGACACCCTCATCGACCAGCCCGCCGGGGTCCCCGCCTGGGATCCGAGCCAGCTCGAACACCGTTTCTCCGTGGCCGCCGCGACCGCCGAGGGGGAACAGGTCCTCACCGCGCCGGAATACCCCGGGGGCGAACTGGAGTGGCACGCCTTCTCGGTGGACGGCAGCGGCCCCCTGGGCGGCACCGGGCCCGCACCCGAACCCCTGCACCGGACGGTGTTCCCGGCACCGGTGCGGTTCTCCGGGATGCCGCTGCCCCGCTGGTGGGCGCTGGAGGACGGGCGGACCAACTTTGCGGCGGTGAGCCCGGACAGTACCGACCTGGCCCGCCTGATCTTTCTGGAGTTCGCGCTGGTCTACAGCAACGACTGGTACCGGCTGCCGTGCGACCTGCCCGCCGGCACCCTGGCCACGGTGCACGGGCTGAGCGTCACCGACGTGTTCGGGGAGCAGCTGTGGATCACCCCGGCCGGTGCGGGGGACACGGCGGACCGGCAGCGCTGGTCGATGTTCACCCTGGACGCGGTCCGCGGGGGGCGGACCACCGGGCCGTCGGCGCTCCTGCTGCCGCCCGGTGTGCCGAGCGTCACGGACGGACCGGTGCTGGAGGAGGTGCTGCTCGTCCGCGACGAACAGGCCAACCTGGTGTGGGGGCTGGAGCAGACGGTCCGTACGGCGACCGGCGAGCCCCGCCGCGGCAGCGAGATGGCCGCCGAGAGCACCGCGCACCGGCTGCGGCTGCACCCTCCCGCGCAGCCCAGCGACCCGCGCGCGCCGGTCGCGTACGAGGCGATGAGCTCCGTCCCCGAGCACTGGATCCCCTTCGTCGCCGTCCACACCGGCGCGGACGACCGGTCGGTTCGGCTCCAGCGGGCCGCGATGCCGCACCCCGTCGACGGGACGGCGGTCCGGCCCCGGACGGAGCTGCTGCGGGTGGGCCTGGACGTGCCGCCCCCACAGGACCCGCAGGCCTACTACGTGAACGAGGAGGAGGTTCCCCAGTCCGGCTCCCGCCTGACGGTGGCCTTCAACCGCGCCCGGTGGCGGGACGGCCAGGTCTGCGTCTGGCTCAGCGCCCGCCGAGGCGCGGGCCGCGGCGAAGCCTCCAGCGGTCTGTCCTTCGACCACCTGGTGCAGCCGCCGAGACCTCCCTCGGTGTAGGCGGCGTCCATGCCTTCACGCTTCCGCCGCCTTGGCGTGCTCTTCGTCGAGCCACCCGGCGACGGTCGCGCCGTATGCGGCGGCGGCCTGCTCCCAGGGGAAGTGACCGGAGTCGAAGGAGACGAGGCGGCTGTTCGGGAGCCGGTCGTGCAGGTAGACGCCGTTGGACGGCGGAACCAGTTCGTCGTGCTCGGCGTTCATCACCAGCACCGGCGTCGTGATCGACGGCAGCAGGTCCCCGAGGACGGGGAGTTCCGCGGGGTACGCGCGCACGTAACGAGCCGACTCGGCGAAGCGTCCGTCCTCGTAGGAGGACACGTAGTCCTCCCACACTTCGGGCTCCTCGCCCTTGGGCGCCCCCGCTTCCACCGCCGCGCCGACCGAAGCGCGGGCGTCGAAGTCTTCGAGGAAGCCGAGGTCCGGCGCCGCGATGATGTCCGCGAGCGCGCCGGACACGTCCAGCGGATACGCCGCCCCGCCGCTGCCGACGATGACCGATGCCACCGACTCCGGGTGGCGGGCGGCCAGGAACAGCGCCGCGCCGGTGCCGACGTCCGGGCCCAGCACGTGCGGGGTGCCCAGGCCCCATTCGCTGATCAGGGCGTACAGAAACTCACCCATCGCCGAGGGCGTGAAGAGCTCGGTGCGCCCCTCCGAGTGGCCGAATCCGGGCAGGTCGACGGCCACCAGCCGGCCCAGTGGCGCCAGGCGCGGCCAGATGCGGCGGAACGCGAGGAGGCTCTCCGGCCACGGGCTCGTCATGAGGAGCGTCGGCCCCGGCTGTTCGCCGGTGTCCACGTGGCGGATCGCCAGGCCGTCGACGGTCCGTGTCCGCAGGGCACTCCCGGTCAGCGCTGCGCTGGTCATGATCTCTCCAATCGGTCGAACGTCAGCAGGTGTCCGCAGCCGTCGGCGAAGTTCATCGGGACGCCGATCGCCATCGCGCGGGTGCGGGCCCTGTCGACCATGGTCTGGGCCGTATCCAGGTCGATGCTCATGGCGTTTGCGCCTGTCGTCAGCGGTGCGAGTTCGTGGTGCCTCTGGCGGGAGCGTCGATCTGTTCGGCGATCCAGGAGGCTGCGAACGTGGTCCAGGCCGCCGCGTCGCCGGCCCCTTGGGCGAGCCCGAGACCGTGGGGGCCGTGCGCGAAGACATGGACCGTGTGCGGGACGTCGTGCGCGGCCAAGGCCGCGGCGAGGCGGTAGGTGTGCTCGGGAGGGACGTAGATGTCCTCGGCGGTGTGCCACAGGAAGAACGGTGGTGACTGGGCGGTCACGAGCTTGTCCAGCGAGGTCTCACGCCGCAGGTCCGGTGCGGCGTCTTCGCCGAGCAGGATGATCCGCGAGGGCCGGTAGGTCTCGGTCTCCATCGACGTGATCGCGTAGCCGAGTACGGCGAACTGGACCGACTCACGCGGGTCGGCGGTCGGTGCGAGCGCGGCGTGCCCGGCCAGGTGCCCTCCTGCGGAGAACCCGATCAGACCGATGCGCTCGGCGCCCTGTTCGCGGCGGCGCCGGATCTCGGCTCGCAGCGCCAGCAGGGGCTCGGGATGGGGCGCATGGAGCGGGTACCGGAACACGCTCGCCGAGATGCCGAGCCCACCGAGCCAGTCGGCGATCGGCTCCGCTTCGTGTGCCGCGTGCGCCGCGTACCCGCCGCCGGGGAGCACGACCATGTGGATTGTCGCGGCCCGGGCCGCGCCGACGTCTGCGCGGCGCGACCCCATCGGTTCGTGTCGACCCCTCACCGCTGACCTCCGTATTCGGCCATGGACGGCGTCGCCGGCCTGTTCCCATGAGACCGTACCCAGGTCATCAGCCAGCCGGACGCCCCGACACCACGCGAAGATGTGAGCGCGCGGATCTGGTGCGCGGCGGCCCGTCGGGGAGTGCCCGGTGCCGGCGCTCAGCCCTGCGGTGCGGTGTCGCCGTCAGGAGCCCCAGCGGGAGGCCCGCGCGGCGAGTTCGAGGACGGTGACGGCGCCGGGTTCGCCGCGCTCGCGGAGGAATTCGCCCGGGACGGTGTAGCGGGCGCCGGCCTGCGGGGAGCGTGCGGCCTGCCGCACGACGTCGTCGACCAGCACGGTGGCCATGTCCAGCCGCGGGTAGCGGCTGTGGAGCGCCTCGCCCTGGGCGTCGGTGACGAACTCGGTTCCGAAGCCGATGTCGACTCCGATGCCGCGGCGGGTGAGGTAGGTCAGCACGCCACGGCGTTCGGCGATGCCGTCCGAGGTGTGCAGGGCGATCGCCTCCCACACCGGGTCGGTCTTGTCCGCGCCATAGCCGTGCTCGGTGAGGAACCGGGCTGCCATGTCGGCGCCTTCGACCTCGAACCGCGCCTGGCCCGGGGCCGACGGCGAGGCCCCGAGGTCGTGCAGGACGCAGGCGTGGAAGAGGAGTTCGGCATCGAAGTCGAGGCCCGGTTTCAGTCCTTCGTGTTCGGCCAGCAGCGCGGCGAACACGTAGCTGCGGATGCTGTGGTTGGCGACCGGCTCGCTCTCGCGCGACCGAACGAGCTCGACGGCGGCCCGGGCGATGGGAGTGTCCGGGAGCGCGGGCAGGAGGCTGGTTTCAGTGTCCATGAGGCGACCGTAGGCGCGTACCGAACCCACCTGTCAGTGGCACGCGTGCCATGAAGCGATAGAATCATGCCAGGACGGATCGGCCATCAAGCGGGGCACACCACGTGGTCGTGATGGCCCTCGAAAACGTCCTCGCGCTGGACATCGGGATCCCCTGGCGGCGGCACGGTGGCTGCCCGACCTGGACGTTGGCAGTCCTGCTGGCGTAGTCGTCACGGAAGCGCGGCCAGAACGGCGAGCTCAAGCGGTCAGCGCATCACCGCTGTTCAGGAAGTGGGCGTAGCCCTCTGCCGGACTGCGGTAGCCATGGGTCTTGCGCGGCCGATGGTTGAGCTCATGGGCCATGGCATCCAGGCCGGCCCGACTGAACGTGCGAAGGTCCGCACCCTTGGGCAGGTACTGCCGGAGCAGCCGGATGGTGTTCTCGTTGGTGCCGCGCTGCCACGGGCTCCGCGGCTTGCGGAGGTAGATCGGCATCCCGGTTCCGGCGACGATGCCGCCGCTTTGACACAGCAACTGGCGGACGTGGCGCATCGGTGCCCCGAGCGCCCGCCCGATCAAGCTGAACGACTGGCCCTCGCGCCGGCGACTCCAGGTCTCATGTCCTGTCACCAGCATCCGGTGTCTCGCGATCAGCCCCGCTCGAAGCAGTGAGAGCGGCCGATGACGGAGAAGCCGCGGCGTTCGTACCAGTGTCGTGGCCAGTCCGTCGCATCAGCGGTCAGGAACCGGGTACCGCAGTCCTTGTCGGCGGCCAGGCGCAAGGCGGTGGTCACTACGGCATCGGCGTAACCGCGCCTGAGGTGGGCCTCCGAGGTGATCAGGTCCTCGATCTGGGCTGTGCCGGTTGCCGGATCCAGATAGAGGTCGGCCCATGAGGCGACCTCGCCCTCCTCCGTGCGGGCACCGAGGAAGTGAACGATGTCGGCCCCGCGGCGGCGAGCCTCACGTCGGTCGACGAGATGACGTATGACCTCGTCGTCGACGTCTGGAAGGAGGTCCCGCCATCGCCGGGTGAGTGGGATGCGTAGCGCGTCGAGGTCCAGGTCCTCCGCGGACCCGCTGGCCGGCACCGGGCCCGTATGCAGCATGACCAGATAGGTGGAGTGGGTGTATCCATCCCGGAGCAGTGGCTGTGCGCACGCCATTCCGACTTCGTCGTCAAGGACGGAGATCAGTCGGTGGGGCAGATGCCCCAGTGCCTCCTCCGCGATGGCGGGCACCGCCGCGGAGTCAACGACCGTATCGATGACGACCTGGTTGTTGGCGCGGGAATGTGCGAAGGCGTCGTCGTATACGGCGAACCCGCCCGGAAGGTCGACGATGCGCGCGGCCTGGCGGCGGGCGAAGGCCGACAGGAAGGAGTTGATCCGCTGTAGTTCTGAGTTCGGCATGGGGCGAGCGTAGGCAGCTGTGGACCATGGCCGCCTGCGAATTACCTTCGGCGGGGCGAAGGCCTCTCGCGGATGCTCGCGCGCGGCGGAGTCCAGGAGGTCGCGTTCAGGGCGGAGGCCCAGCCGGACGGTAGGACCATGCTCGGCCTGGCCTGGCCTGGCCGAGCCCGGTCGTGGAACCGGCTCTCGGCTACCCGGACCTGGAGGTGCTCGTCCTGGTCGACGGCTCCCTTGCCGAGCTCTGGCTCCGCCGTCCCGATCCGGTTCCCGGGGCAGTGCCGGCACCATCGGCGGATCCGGATCCGGATCCGGAGTCGCTGGAGCGGACGCTGCGCGAGCGGTTGCCTGACGCCGTCGGAGCGACAGAGGAGGAGACCGCTGCCGCCGAGGCGCGCCTTGGTATCACACTGTCCGATGAGCTCAAGGTGCGGTACGGGTGACACGGGTGTACTCGCGTGGCGTCTTCGATTCCTGGGACCATCCAGGCCGCCGCCCCTCTCGCCCTGGACGTCCTGATGATCGGCGCCCGGGATGGCACACCCTTCAGCCTCGCCCCTGTCACGGGACTGCCCCGTCTGCGCACTCTGACCGCGATGCCCGGCACACTGGCCGACCCCCTGGAGGTCGCGGGGCGCACCGAACGGGACTTCCTGGAACTCGGCGCGCAGGAATGGCGGGTGCCCCGCGACGACACGGCCACGCATGGGGATGAGGGAACAGAGATCGCTTCGTGAGGACACGCGACCCCATCCGTTTGTCGGTGGCACGGCATACGTTGCACGGACGGAAGTGGGGGACCGTTCACGCACGGACGCGTGTTCCAGGGCGCAGGGCACCACGTGCCCCGGCAGGCCCCCACGGCTCGATCCTCAGGGGGGATCTTGACTTCACCGCACCGCGGACGCCTGCGCGCCCTGGCCGCCGGGGGCGTACTCGCCCTGGCCGCCGGCGCCCTCTCCGCCGCCCCGAGTACCGCCGCCCCGCAGGACTCAGCACCCGCCTCCGCCCTCGCGCGGCCCTCGACCGCCCCGGCACCGGCGTCGGCCTCCAGCACCGCACCGCGCCGCGACGGCGGGCACCCGACCGTCGTCATGCCCGACCGCGCCACGCCCCCCGCACCGGTGGCCGCCACGGCCCCGCCGCGGCACGACGTCGACGGCGACGGCATCAGCGACATGATCGTCATGGAGTACGACCAGAGCACGGCCGTCTACCTGTCGTCGATCTCCTCCTGGAGCGACTACGCCATCTACAAGACCGACCCCGAGGCCTCGTTCAAGGACCTGCTGCCGGTCGGCGACGTCGGCGGGACGACCAAGGCCGAGTTGCTCTCCCTCTCCTTCGACGGCGTACTCACCCTCTACGAGACCGGCCTGAAGGGCACCTCGGCGCCCCTGTGGTCCGGGGGCGGCTGGCAGACGTACAACCGCCTCGTGGCCACCGGCGACGTGACCGGGGACCACCACCCCGACCTGCTGGCCCGCGACCACGTCGGCGACCTGTGGCTGTACACCGGCACCGGAACCGTCAGCAAGCCCTTCAACACGCGGGTCAAGGTCGGCTCCGGCTGGGGGACGTACGACCAGATCGTCGGCGCCAGCGATGTCGACGGCGACGGCCTCGGCGACGTCTTCACCCGCACCCTGACCGGGGAGCTGTGGTTCCACAAGGGATCCGGCAGCGCCACCGCCCCGCTCAAGCCCCGCGTCAAGGTCGGCACCGGCTGGAACGCGTACAACGTGATCAGCGGCCCGGACGACGTCGACGGCGACGGCTTGAGCGACCTGGTCGCCCGCAACCGCGACGGCTTGCAGTACTTCTACAAGTCGATCGGCGGAGGCAAGTTCGCCGCACCCGTCTACTACGGCAACGGGTGGGAACTCAACCGTTTCATGGTCGGCGCCGGCACCACGCAGCTCTACGGCAAGTCACAGAACCTCATGACCGAGGCCAACAACACCCTGGCCAAGTACTACGCCCTGGCCAACGGCACCTACGCGACGCCGCCGATCGCGGTCGGCACCGAGACGCCCGGCTCCCGCACCACCTACGCCACCGGGCTCAACAGCCACAACCACGCCAGTTATGTGCAGAACATCGGCAGCGACCTGTACATCCGCGGCCAGAAGGTCAGCACGACGTGGAACTACACGCTCATGGTCGGCCCCGGTGACCTCACCGGCGACGGCAAGGGCGACCTGCTCAGCCGCGACTCCGCCGGTGTCCTGTGGCTGCACCCCGGCGACGGCGCGGTGGACACCAAGCTCGGCGCGCGGATCAAGGTCGGCACCGGCTGGAACGCCTACAACGCGGTCGTCGGCGCCGGCGACTACTCCGGCGACGGGCGGCCCGACGTGCTCGCCCGAGACACCTCCGGCCGGCTGTTCCTCTACAAGGGCACGGGGACGTCCACCGCGCCGTTCGCCGCCCGGGAGCAGGTCGCCACCGGCTGGAACGTGTACGACACGCTGGTCGTGCCGGGTGACATCGACGGCGACAGCAAGGGCGATGTGCTCGGCCGCCTCCCGGACGGCGTCATGTACCTCTACACCTCAACGGGCAACGCCGGCACCGCGACCTTCACCGCCCGGGTGAAGTTCGGCTCCGGCTGGAACATCTACAAGAACATGATCTGAGTCCCGCGGCCGCCCGTCGGCCAGTCCGCGACGGGCGCCGGCGCGGGCCCGTCCACCGGCACCAGCCGGCGGGCGGGCCCGCGTCCGCTGAGCGATGTGAAGAACGGCAGCAACGGAGGCGGTTCACCGCCTGGATAGCTGCCCCGTACCGCCCGCACGGCGTTTCCCGGCCGATATCTCGGAGACGGCGTACAGAGCGCCGAACGCCATCCGGGATCGACCGCTGCCCGAGCCGCCAGGGCGTGCCGGAGCCACCCGTAGGGCTTGCCCCGTGAACGGTTGGCAGGTGGCACAGCCCGGCTGCGTACACCGGGCCCGCCCAGCGGGACGGCCGTACCTCGGGGGAGGGGCTCTCCGTCGCGGCGCAGGATGAGGTGGACGCCGACCGGCAGGGTGTGTGCCGGGCACCGCGATCACCGCGCGGCTGCCCGAAGGCGTAGCCCCCTCAACCCGGCTGTCAGTGGCGTGGTCGAAGATGAGGTGCATGATCCAGATGTATCCGCTGGCCCTGCCGGGCACCCTGGTGGACCACCGCCGCATCGACCTGGCCGTGCTGTACTCCAAGGGCTGGGGCGTTCACGCCTACGACGTCGTCGGCGCGCCGAACGGAGAGGTGTACGCGCTGTACGGGGTGTACCGCCACACCTACGGGGTGACCGATGACGAACAGGACCCGGGGCAAGCCAACTTCGGGTACCGCATCATCACCCGGTACGCCCCGGACGGCGAGGTCATGGCGAGTGCCGTGTTCCGCTCGGACGGCGCCGGGGAGCCGTCGGCGGTGGTCGACGGCGGCGACATGAGCCTGTGCGTCCTGCCGGACGGCGTCCTCGCGATCAGCGCCCGCCCCGACAACACCACCCTGGTCGCCCCCGACCTGAGCCGGGTCCTGGCCGCCTACGACTCGAAGGACCGGCGCCCCTTCGGGGAGTTCGCGCCGGGCGACGCCTTCGCCACCTCCATCGGCGTGACCCCCTCGGGCCGCCTGCTGTGCACCGTCGCCGAGTACGGCGTGTGGCGCTACGGCAACCTCCTCACCAACATCGTCGGCGTGGCCGATGGCCCCCTGACCACCACCTCCAAGCCGGCGATCGAGGCGATCGCCTCGCTCGACCCCCAGCCGGCCCACCACAGCGAGGTCGACTCGCGCGCGCATGCCGTGCACCAGGGTGCGCCGATCGGGCTGGCGAACCGGCCCCGGCCCGCGCTGACCGAGCTGGTGGCCGGCGAGGACCACCTCTCGAACTGGGACCGCTCGCGCCTGGGGCGGCCGGTGCCGCTGGCAGACGACCTCTTCGCCGTTCCCATGTATGCCAGGACGTTCCGCGGCGGCAGCCGCGGCCAGCCCTTCGTGTTCGCCCTCGTCAACGACCAGGGCGAGATGACCGGACGCCTCCACGGCCTGCACGAGTGGCGCGACTCTCCCTTCACCGGCTTCTGCTTCAACCTCGCCGCCGACCCGCACCGGGGCCACGCCTACCACCTCAACCGCTACGGCCTCTACGCCTGGAACCGGGCCGGAGTGCTCCGCGCCAAGCTGGATACCGAGGACAAGGCCTTCAAGCCACTGGCCCACTTCGCCCTCGGCGCCTGCACCCCCGACGGCGACCTGCTGCTGATCCACACCAAGCAGCACCTGATCCTGCGCGTACCGGCCCCCGAAGACCTCACCGGCCTCGCGGCCGCCGTCGAAGAAGCGCTCCGCGCCTACACCCGGCGGCGCACCGCCCTGAAGAAGCAGTGGACACCCGTCAATTGGCACTGGACCCAGACGTCCGTGCCGCTCCACCGCCTCTGACCGGGCGAACGATGACCCTGCCGCCCCGGAAGCCGCAGGCGACAGGGTCACTTCGTGACCACGGTTCTCGCCGCCGAGCGGGAGCGGCTGGGGGCGCCATTCCCGGACGGCCGGCTGGAGGAGCACCGGGTGGTCGACTTGAGGGTCGTCATCCGGCCTGCGTGTTGACGTTCAGCCGAGAAGGCGGAGCCCGGGCGTGGCAGCCGGTCCCGCCCGGGTCAGGGCGCCGCCCGGCCGTCGACCGGGATGTCCAGTCGGTCGGCCAGGGTGGTGAGGGTCGGCCCCAGGGGGAGCGCGACCCGGGTGAGGGCGTGCTGGTCGCCGCGGGTCGGGTCCTGGTTGACGATGAGTACGGGCTTTCCGTCCCGGGCCGCCTGGCAGACGAACCGGAACCCGGACATCACTGTCAGTGAGGATCCCAGGACCAGCAGTGAAGCCGCCCCGGCGACCAGTTCGCGGCAGTGCTGGACCCGCCGCGGCGGAACGGATTCGCCGAAGAACACCACGTCCGGTTTGAGGATGCCGCCGCACTCCGAGCACGACACGACACGGAAGTCCCCGACCTGCCCGTCGGTGAGGTCGGCGTCACCGTCCGGGTTCAGTCGGGCGGCGACCGGCTC
>NZ_JBHWBP010000192.1:0-14059 GCF_042735575.1 Streptomyces sp. NPDC059564
CGGGACGACGCGTCCCGGCCCCGCCGCGTACGAGATCAGCTCTCGTCGTTGTCGACCCAGCTCATCAGCTTGCGCAGCTTCTTGCCGGTGGTCTCGAGCAGGTGGGCCTCGTCGGCCTTCTTGTACTCGTTGTACTTCGGCAGGCCGGCCTTGTACTCGGCCATCCAGGTGTTGGCGAACTCGCCGCTCTGGATCTCGGCGAGGACCTGCTTCATCTCGGCCTTGGTGGCGTCGGTGATGATGCGGGGGCCGGTGATGTAGTCGCCCCACTCGGCGGTCTCGGAGACCGACCAGCGCATCTTCTCCAGGCCGCCCTCGTACATGAGGTCCACGATGAGCTTCAGCTCGTGCAGGCACTCGAAGTACGCGATCTCCGGCTGGTAGCCGGCCTCGGTCAGGGTCTCGAAACCGGCCTTGACCAGCGCGGAGGCGCCACCGCAGAGGACGGCCTGCTCACCGAACAGGTCGGTCTCGGTCTCCTCGGTGAAGGTCGTCTTGATGACGCCGGCGCGGGTGCCGCCGATGCCGGCCGCGTACGAGAGCGCCAGCGCGAAGGCGCTGCCGGTGAAGTCCTGCTCGACGGCGGCGATGCACGGAACGCCGCGGCCCTCCTCGTACTGACGGCGGACCAGGTGGCCCGGGCCCTTCGGGGCGACCAGGGCGACGTCGACGTTGGCCGGGGGCTTGATGAAGCCGTACCGGACGTTGAAGCCGTGGCCGAAGAAGAGCGCGTCGCCCTCCTTGAGGTGGTCCTTGATGGACTCCTCGTAGATCTCGGCCTGGAGCGGGTCCGGGGTCAGGATCATGATGACGTTCGCCCACTCGGCGGCCTCGGCCACGGGGACGACCTTCAGGCCCTGCTCCTCGGCCTTGGCCTTGGACTTCGAGCCCTCCTTGAGGCCGACGACGACGTCGACGCCGGAGTCACGGAGCGACAGCGCGTGGGCGTGGCCCTGGCTGCCGTAACCGATGACCGCGACCTTGCGGCCCTGGATGATGGACAGGTCGGCGTCGTTCTCGTAGAACAGCTCGGCCACTGGGATATCTCCTTGGTGCGCTGGTGTTGCTCCCACCGTACGGCGGGGAACGGAATCTGAGTGTGCCGGTCTCGCCATGCGAGCCGGGGCGTGCGTCCGGCGCGGCGCCGGGGGTCCGGCGCCGGCGTCAGGCGCTGCGGTCGAGCGAGCGCAGGCTGCGGTCCGTGATGGACCGTCCGCCACGCCCTATGGCGATCGTGCCGGACTGGACGAGCTCCTTGATGCCGAACGGTTCCAGCATCTTGAGCATGGCGCCCAGCTTGTCGGTGCCGCCGGTGGCCTCGATGGTGACGGCGTCCGGGGAGACGTCGACGGTCTTGGCGCGGAACAGCTGGACGATCTCGACGATCTGCGAGCGGGTCTCGTTGTCGGCGCGGACCTTCACCAGAACGAGTTCGCGCTCGATGGCGTTGTGCGGCTCCAGCTCGACGATCTTGAGCACGTTGACCAGCTTGTTCAGCTGCTTGGTCACCTGCTCCAGCGGGAGGTCCTCGACGTTCACGACGATGGTGATGCGGGAGATGTCGGGGTGCTCGGTGACGCCGACCGCGAGGGAGTCGATGTTGAACCCGCGGCGGGAGAACAGCGCGGCGATCCGGGCGAGGATGCCGGGCGTGTTCTCGACCAGGACGGAGAGCGTGTGCTTGGACATGTGAGGCGTTCTCTCTCTCAGGCTCTCTCGGCTCAGTCGTCTTCGTTGTCGCCGAAGTCGGGGCGGACGCCCCGGGCTGCCATGACCTCGTCGTTGGAGGTGCCGGCGGCGACCATCGGCCACACCATGGCGTCCTCGTGGACGATGAAGTCGATCACGACCGTACGGTCGTTGATCGCGTTGGCCTCGGCGATGACCTTGTCCAGGTCCGCCGGGTCCTCGCAGCGCAGCGCGACGCAGCCCATGGCCTCGGACAGCTTGACGAAGTCCGGGACGCGCGTGCCCTTGCGGGGGGCGACGGACTCGCCGAGCTGGGAGCCGACGGTGTCGTGGCCGGTCTCGTCCGCGTGCAGCACGGTGTTGGAGTACCGCTGGTTGTAGAACAGGGTCTGCCACTGGCGGACCATGCCCAGCGCACCGTTGTTGATGATCGCGACCTTGATCGGGATGTTGTTCAGCGCGCAGGTGACCAGTTCCTGATTGGTCATCTGGAAGCAGCCGTCGCCGTCGATCGCCCAGACGGTGCGCTCCGGCATGCCGACCTTGGCGCCCATCGCGGCCGGGACCGCGTAGCCCATGGTTCCGGCGCCGCCGGAGTTCAGCCAGGTGCGGGGCTCCTCGTACTTGACGAAGTGGGAGGCCCACATCTGGTGCTGGCCGACGCCCGCCGCGAAGATCGTGCTCTTCGGCGCGAGCGCGCCGATCCGCTCGATGACCTGCTGCGGGGAGAGCATGCCGTCCTCGGGCAGGTCGTAGCCCAGCGGGTAGGTGTCGCGCCAGCGGTTGAGGTCCTTCCACCAGGCGGTGTAGTCGCCCGCGTTGCCCTCGGTGTGCTCGGCCTGGACGGCCTGGATCAGGTCGGCGATGACCTCGCGGGCGTCGCCCACGATCGGGACGTCGACCTCGCGGTTCTTGCCGATCTCGGCCGGGTCGATGTCCGCGTGGATGACCTTGGCGAAGGGCGCGAAGCTGTCGAGCTTGCCGGTGACGCGGTCGTCGAAGCGCGTGCCGAGCGCGATCAGCAGGTCCGACTTCTGGAGCGCGGTGACGCCGGTGACGGAGCCGTGCATGCCCGGCATGCCGACGTGCAGCGGGTGGCTGTCGGGGAAGGAGCCCAGCGCCATCAGGGTGGTGCAGACCGGGACGCCGGTCAGCTCGGCGAGGACCTTCAGCTCGGCCGTGGCGCCGGACTTCATGACGCCGCCGCCGACGTACAGGACCGGGCGCTTGGCCTGGCAGATGAGCTTCGCGGCCTCGCGGATCTGCTTGGCGTGCGGCTTGGTGACCGGCCGGTAGCCGGGCAGGTCCATGGCGGGCGGCCAGGAGAAGGTGGTCTTCGCCTGGAGGGCGTCCTTGGCGATGTCGACCAGGACCGGGCCGGGGCGGCCGCTGGAGGCGATGTGGAAGGCCTCGGCGATCGTCCGCGGGATGTCCTCGGCCTTGGTGACCAGGAAGTTGTGCTTGGTGATCGGCATCGTGATGCCGACGATGTCCGCCTCCTGGAAGGCGTCGGTGCCGATCGCCTTGGAGGAGACCTGGCCGGTGATGGCGACGAGCGGGACGGAGTCCATGTGCGCGTCGGCGATCGGGGTGACCAGGTTGGTGGCGCCCGGGCCGGAGGTGGCCATGCAGACGCCGACCTTGCCGGTGGCCTGCGCGTAGCCGGTGGCGGCGTGACCGGCGCCCTGCTCGTGGCGGACCAGGATGTGACGGACCTTCTTGCTGTCCATCATCGGGTCGTACGCGGGGAGGATGGCGCCGCCCGGGATACCGAAGACGGTGTCGCACCCCACCTCTTCGAGAGAGCGGATGAGGGACTGCGCACCCGTGACGTGCTCAACTGCGGTGGGCTGGTGTCCACCCGTACGGGGCCGCGGCTGCGGATGGTGGGCCCCGGTGGCCTGCTCGGTCATCGGCATTCTCTTCTCGAAGCTGAGGGTTTTACGAGGAGCGGGGATCCCCCGGATCAGGACCGGGGGCGTGTGCCAGTGCAACAAAAAACCCCTCGTGCCTGGTGGCAAGCGAGGGGAGCGCGTCGGTAGCGTTGAGCGGGGACATGGGAGTCCCAGCTTCAGCCGACGCGCTTTCCAAGTACGAGAATTCGGGTGCGCATGGCATTGACCCTCCCTCCGGCGGGAGGGGGATGTCAAGCGGGTGGGACGGGCGTCTCATTATTTGAGCCTCTATGGATGACCATCGAGCCACCGGACGCGCCTCCAGCCAAGGCAGGCTGGGCCGTACCGCCCGGTACTGCGAACGTACCCCTCACGAGCGCGCGCCGCAGCCTGTATTCGTCGAGGGGTCCGGAGAAGGCCGCTCCCTGGCCGTGGGTGCACCCCATCGCCCGCAGGGCCATCACCTGCTCGGGCAGGTCCACCCCGTCCGCCACGGACTGCATGCCCAGGTCATTTGCGATCCGCAACAATCCGGCGGTGATCTTGTGCAGGCGGGCCGACTCGACCACACCTTCGACCAGCCCCCGGTCGAGCTTCAGGAGGTCCACGGGGAGCCTGCGGAGGGCGCTGATGGCCGCGTAGCCGCTGCCGAACCCGTCCAGGGCGATCCGGACGCCGAGCCGGTGCAGGGCCGCCAGACGGCGCTCCAGCTCGTCGAAGGGCACTCTGGGGTCGGAGGCGGCGAGTTCGAGCACCAGCGCCCCGGAGGGCAGTCCATGCCGGCTCAGCAGCGCCTCCACGGAGCCCCGGGGCATGGACCGGTCGAGCAGCCGCTGGGCGGTCATCCGTACGGCCACTGGTACGTCGTGCCCGGCCTTCTGGCGCTCGGCGGCCTGCTCCACGGCTTCCTCCAGCAGCCAGCGGCCCAGTTCCGCGGTGCGCGAGGCGTCCGACCCGCCCGCCGCGCCCTCGCTGTGCTCGGCCACCCGGAGGAACTCGGCCGGGGTGAAGAGGATCCCCTGCGTGGAGCGCCAGCGGGCCTGGGCGGCGACCGCCGTGACCTCGCCGGTGGCCAGCGAGACCACGGGCTGGTGCAGCAGGGCGAACTCGCCCTCGTGCAGGGCGGTGCGCAGCCTTCCCGCCAGTTCCGCCTTGCGGACGACCTCGGCCTGCATCTGGGGGGCGTAGAGCTCCACGCGGTCCTTGCCGCCCGCCTTGGCCCGGTACATCGCGAGATCCGCGTTGCGCATCAGGTCCGAAGGGGTGATGCCGGGGTCGGCGAAGGCCACGCCGATGCTGGCGGCGACGCGGACCTCGCTCCCGGCGATGCGGTAGGGCTGGGAAAGGGTGGTGCGCAGCCGCTCGGCGATCTCGTGGACCTGGTACTCGCGGGCGCTGCGGTCGCGGCTGCCGTCGCCGAGGATCAGCGCGGCGAACTCGTCCCCACCGAGCCGGGCGGCGGTGTCCCCGGCCCGTACGGCGTCCTGGAGGCGGCGGGCGGCCTCGACGAGCAGCTCGTCGCCGGCCTGGTGGCCGATGGTGTCGTTGACCGCCTTGAAGCCGTCGAGGTCGATGAAGAGCACGGCGGTGCTGTGGTCCCCGGCCCGGCGGCCGGTCAGCGCCTGGCGGACCCGGCGGGTGAACAGGGCGCGGTTGGGCAGGTCGGTCAGCGGGTCGTGCTCGGCGCTGTGCTGGAGCTGCGCCTGGAGGCGGACCCGCTCGGTGACGTCGCGGCTGTTGAGGATGAGCCCGCCCTGGTGGCGGTTGACCGTGGACTCCACGTTGAGCCACTCGCCGCCGCCCGACTTGAACCGGCATTCGATGCGGGTGGTGGGTTCCTCGGTGGGCGGGGCGGCGAGGAAGCGGCGTACTTCGTGGACCACGCGGCCGAGGTCGTCGGGATGGATCAGGGTGGCCAGCTCGCTGCCGACCAGTTCCTCGGCCTCGCGGCCGTACACCCCGGCGGCGGCCGGGCTGACGTAGCGCAGGGTCCCGGTGGGCGCGGCGATCATGATCACGTCACTGGAGCCCTGGACCAGGGAGCGGAAGTGGTTCTCCTTCTGGGCCAGTTCCTGGGTGAGCGCGATGTTGTCGAGGAGCATGATGCCCTGTCGGATGACGAGGGCGAGGACCACGGTGCAGCCCGTGAAGACGACCATCCGGTCGACCTTCCGGCCGTCGACGACGTTGTAGAGGATGCCGAGCGTGCAGACCGCGGCCGCGAGGTACGGGGTGAGGGCGGGCAGCGAGCCGGTGATGGGCCGGCTGTGCGGGCGGGCGGCGCGCTGGTGCGCGGACCGGTCGCCGGGTTCGGGCCGGTGGGCGCCCCAGGGGGCATAGGCGAGCAGCAGGGAGCCCGCGAACCAGCCCGCGTCGAGGATCTCGCCGGAGCGGTAGGTGGTGTTCAGCAGCGGCGAGGTGAAGAGCGCGTCGCTCAGAACGGTCAGGGCGAGGGCCGCGATGGCCGTGTTGACGGCGGAGCGGTTGTTCGCGGAGCGGCGGAAGTGCAGCACCAGGACCATCGAGACGAGCGCGATGTCGAGGAGCGGGTACGCGAGCGAGAGCGCGGCGCGCGGGACGCTGCCGGGCGCTCCGGACTGGGCGGTGCGCGCGGCGTTGGCGAGGGCGAGGCTCCACGACAGGGTGAGCAGGGAGCCGCCGATGAGCCAGGAGTCGAGGCCGAGGCAGACCCAGCCGGCCCGGGTGACCGGGCGCTTGGCGAGGACGAGCAGGCCCACGATGGCGGGCGGGGCGAAGCAGAGGAAGGCGAAGTCGGCGAGCGAGGGTTCGGGGACGTTCTGGCCGAGGAGGACCTCGTACCAGCCCCAGACGGCGTTCCCGAGGGCTCCCATGAACGAGGAGAAGGCGAACATCAGCCAGGCGGGGCGTTCACGCCGGTCGACCGTACGCGCGTAGTGGTAGCAGGAGACCGCGGCGAGTAAGCCGGCCGCGCTGAGCCCGAAGTCGCCCATGAAGTTGGCGAGTTTCTCGGATCCCCACCCGAGGGCGGCCCCTACGGCGTACCCGCCGCTGACCACCGCGAGGAGGAGCTGCCCCGCCAGGCCCTTGCCGCCGCCCGCGACGGGCGGCCGGGTCAGGAGCGCCGCCCCCGGGGCGCTCACCGGTCCCCCTCGCTGGCTGGTTCCGGTGCAGCCCAGTCTCGGCAGCGCCGCCTCCGGCGGCTCTGCCGCATCGGATCCTTTGTCCATTGGCCGTGCATCGCCCGTCGCCCCCCAAAATGTCCGATCACTCCCCAGCGCCAGACGTACGTGGCGCAGCCCCTTGTTCCGGACGATACACCACTTTCGTCACTCAGCGACATAGATTCTCTACTCTCCGTCACCACGAAGGGAGTTGTGGACACCGCCCGCGTTCGGGCGGTCGCGGAGCGTGCGCACCACGGTGCGGGCCGCGGCGCTAGTCCGTGACGAGGACCGTGTTCTCGACGGGCTCCCCCGCGGCGAACCGGGTGAGCTGCCGGGCCACCAGCCGCTTCGCGCGGGGCTCGAACGCCGAGCTGCTCCCGCCCACATGAGGGGTGATCAGGACATTCGGAGCATGCCAGAGCGGGTGGCCCGGCGGCAGCGGTTCGGGGTCCGTGACGTCGAGCGCGGCGCGCAGCCGGCCCGATTCCAGCTCCGTCAGAAGGGACTTGGTGTCGACGACGGGGCCGCGCGCGACGTTCACGAGCAGCGCGCCGTCCTTCATCCGGCCCAGGAAGCCGGCGCCCGCCAGGCCCCGGGTGTCCTCGGTGAGCGGGGTGCAGAGGATCACCACGTCCGCGTCGGGCAGCAGGCGGGGCAGGTCGGCGAGGGCGTGCACCGGCCCGTGCGGGGCGGTGCGGGCGGAGCGGGCGACGCGGGTGACGGGCCCGCACTCGAAGGGGACGAGCCGGTCCTCGACGGCCGCGCCGATCGATCCGTAGCCGACGATCAGGACGGACCGGTCGGCGAGGGCGTCGTAGAAGCCGCCGCGCCACTCCTCGCGGTCCTGGCCGCGGACCATGCCGGGGATGCCGCGCAGGGAGGCGAGGGTGAGGGTGAGGGCGAGTTCCGCGGTGCTCGCCTCGTGGACGCCGCGGGCGTTGCAGAGCCGGACGCCCGGGGGCAGGTCGCCGAGACCGCCGAGGATGTCGTCGATGCCGGCGGTGAGGGTCTGGACGACCCGGAGGGCCGGCATGTGCGCGAAGGGGCGCAGGGTGACGGCGCGGGACTTCATGTAGGGCGTGACGTAGAAGACACAGTCCGCGGGGTCGGCCGGGAACGATTCCTCTCCGTCCCACCGTCGGTAGCGGAAGGAGCCGGGGAGAGCTTCGAGCTCCTCGGCGGGGAAGGGGAGCCAGACGTCCCCGGGCGCAGCAGTCATGATCACGAGGCTATGCGAAGGGAACCGGATCAAGCCGTTAGTTTGAGGTCCGGACCGGGAGGGGGACGCAGGGGTGGAGCGCAGGGCGATCGGGTCGGGGCCGCTGACGGTCGGGGCCATCGGGCTCGGGTGCATGCCGATGAGCTGGGCTTACGCGCCTTCGCGCCGCCGGGGCGAGGAGTCGCTGCGCACCGTGCACACGGCGCTGGATCTGGGCGCCAGTCTGCTGGACACGGCTGACCTGTACGGGCCGTTCACCAATGAGCTGGTGGTCGGGCGGGTGCTGCGGGAGCGGCGTGCCGAGGCCTTCGTGTCCGCCAAGGTGGGGCTGCGGGCCGGTGAGCAGCACGTGGTGGCCGACGGGCGGCCGGGGTACGTGCGGCGGGCGTGCGACGCCTCGCTGCGGCGGCTGCGGACCGACGTCATAGACCTGTACCAGCTGCACCGGGTGGACCCGGACGTCCCGGTGGAGGAGACCTGGGGCGCGATGGCGGAGCTGGTGGGCGCGGGGAAGGTACGGGCGCTCGGGTTCTGCGCGCTGGGCGCGGGGGCCGGGCCGGGGGCGGGGCGGCGCGGGGACCGGGGCTACCGCTCGACGCTGCGGCAGCTGGAGCGGGTCCAGCAGGTGTTCCCGGTGACGGCGGTGCAGGCGGAGCTGTCGGTGTGGTCCCCGGAGGCGGCGTGGCAGCTTCTGCCGTGGTGTGCGGCACGGGGGGTGGGGATGCTGGCGGCGATGCCGCTGGGGAGCGGGTTCCTGACCGGGACGCTGACTCCGGGGCAGGGGTTCGAGGACGCGGACGTGCGGGCGCGGCATCCCCGGTTCACGGCGCACGCGATGGCTTCGAACCAGGTGCTGGTGGCGGGGCTGCGGCGGGTGGCGCGGCGCCACGGGCCGGAGGTCACGGCGGCGCAGGTGGCGCTGGCCTGGGTGCTGGCGCAGGGGCCGCACGTGGTGCCGGTGCCGGGGGCGGAGCGGGCGCACTGGGCGGCGGAGAACGCGGCGGCGGCGGAGGTGCGGCTGACGGCGGCGGAGCTGGCCGAGATAGCGGCTCTGCCGGCGGCCGTGGGGGCCTGGGACTGAGCCGGGTCCGCTCCGGGGCGGTCGTGGCCGGATCCCTACAACCACTCGATCGGGTGTACGAGTGATGGAACTCGAAGATGTGCCCGTGCTGTTGAGAGGGGTGGAAGGCAGGATCGGGGGACCGGAGGGGAGCACGGCGATGCGATACGGAACGGGATACGGGCAAGTGGCCGGGGACGGCGGGGCGCCGAGCACCGGCGCGGTGGGTTACGGGGGCGGGCGCGCTCGGCGCCGGGGCGTGCTGGCGGCGTTCGCACTGGCGGGGTGCGGGGCCCTGCTGACGGCCGGCTGTTCCGCGTCGGGCGGTGCGGGAGCGGGCCCGGGCGGCTCCCCACCGGGTTCGCCGCCGACGGGACCGGCCTCGCCGGGTGCGACGGCCGCCTCGCAGGAGTCGGGGGCGCCGGCCCGGGGGTCGGTGGCGGTGTCGGGCGAGGTGGCCAAGGGGCTGGAGTCGCCCTGGGGCGTGGCGCCGCTGCCGGGCGGGGACCTGCTGGTCGCCTCCCGGAACAAGGGCACCATCAGCCGGGTCCGGACGGACACGGGGGCGGTGACCCCGATCGGCAAGGTGCCCGGGGTGGCGCCGGGCGGGGAGGGCGGTCTGCTGGGGCTGGCCCTGTCGCCGAACTTCGCCTCGGACCGGCTGGTGTACGCGTACTTCACGACCGAGTCCGACAACCGGATCGCGCGGATGCGCTATGACGAGCAGAGGGCGGCGGGACAGCAGCTGGGCGCGCCCGACACGGTGCTGCGGGGCATTCCCAAGGGGGTCGTCCACAACGGCGGCCGGATCGCGTTCGGCCCGGACAAGATGCTGTACGCCGGTACCGGGGAGACCGGGGACAAGGCGCTGGCCCAGGACAAGAAGTCGCTGGGCGGCAAGATCCTGCGGATGACCCCGGACGGGCAGCCGGTGCACGGCAATCCGGAGGCCGACTCCGTCGTCTATTCGTACGGCCACCGCAATGTGCAGGGTCTGACCTGGGACAAGGACAAGCGGCTCTGGGCGGCGGAGTTCGGCCAGAACACCTGGGACGAGCTGAATCTGATCGAGCCGGCCGGGAACTACGGCTGGCCGGAGGTGGAGGGCAAGGCGGGCAGAGCGGGCTTCCGTGATCCGGTGGCGGTGTGGAAGCCGGACGAGGCCTCGCCGAGCGGGATCGCCTGGGCCGAGGGGTCGGTGTGGATGGCCGGGCTGAAGGGCGAGCGGCTGTGGCGGATCCCGCTGAAGGGGACCGTGCCGGTGGCGGAGCCGGAGGCCTTCCTGCAGGGCAGGTACGGGCGGCTGCGGACGGTGGTGTCCCTCGGCGGGGACAAGCTGCTGCTGGTCACGAGCGAGACGGACGGGCGCGGGTCGCCCGAGGCGGGCGACGACAGGATCCTGACCCTGACGGTGCGGTAGGCGGCGCGTGCCCCGAGGGGGCGGAAAGGCACGGTGGGCGCGGTGTTCAACATGATCCAGGAGCTGTTCGATCCGGGTTCGCGGCACACCGAGGAGGAGAAGAAGCGGCTGGAGCTGTCCCGGACCGACGTGAACGACGGCGATCCGGGACGGGGTCCGATAGACCTCGACTCCGGCAGGGTGTTCATACGCCCGGCCGAGGCCCAGCCGGACGCCGACGCCGGCACCGAGGCCGGCGCCGCTCCCTAGCCGCGGCCCGCCATGGTGGCGGGGGTGAGGGGGGTGAACAGGCGCAGCCGGTGGGCGAGGGCGGCCGCCTCACCGCGGCCGGCGACGCCCAGCTTGGCCAGGATGTTCGAGACGTGCACGCTGGCCGTCTTCGGGGAGATGAAGAGTTCCTCCGCGATCTGGCGGTTGGTGCTGCCCGCGGCGACCAGGCGCAGGACGTCGCGCTCTCGGCTGGTCAGGCCCAGGGCTTCGAGGGGATCGGTGTCCTGGGCGCGCGGGTCCGGGCGGGTGTCGTCGAGGGTCAGCGGCAGCCGGGCGCGCTGGGCGAGCAGGGCCAGGTCCTCGCGGAGGCGGCGGGAGCCGAGCCGGTCGGCGGTGGCGTGGGCGTCGCGGAGCAGGGCGGCGGCCGACTCCCGGTCCCCGCCGGAGGCCAGCAGCGCCTCGGCGAGCCGGTGGCGGGCCCGGGCCAGCAGGTACGGGCGCTCCAGCGGGCGGACGGCGGCCTCGACCGCGGCCCAGTCGGCGAGGGTGTCGCGGGCCTCGGCGCGGAGCAGTTCGGCCCTGAGGTACTCGGCGTGGGCCTTCCACACGGGCGCCGGGGTGGGCAGGGAGCGGGCGGCGGCGCGCAGCACCTCCAGGGCGGTGTCCCGGCCGGAGTCGGCCGCGGGCAGGCCTCGGGCGTCGGCTTCGGCGGAGGCGGAGGCCAGCAGGAGGGGCCAGGCGTAGCGGTGCTGGCCGAGCGGGAATCCGTAGGCGACGGCCTCGGCCGTCTCGGTGCGGACGTCGGCTATCCGGCCCTCTCCCTCGGCGACGCCGATGGCCAGCCGGTAGAGCGGGAGCCGGTGCTGGGGCTGGCTGTCGTGGGTGCCGAAGTGGGCGTGGGCGGAGGCGAGCTGCTGGGCTGCCTCGGTGAGTTCGCCGCGTGCCAGGGCCAGGTAGCTCAGGCGTGCGGCGGCCGCGCCGCGGGGGGCCGCGCTCTGGCCGACGCGCAGGGTGCGTCGGGCGGCGCAGGCCGCCTCGTCCCAGCGGCCGAGGCTGTACAGGCTCTCCGCCATGTTGCCGCAGACCCAGGCCTCGGTGTCCAGGAGCCGGGATCTGCTGACGAGTTCGGCCCCTTGTTCGGCCAGTTCCACCGCTTCGCGGGACCGGCCCGTTCCTTCGAGTTGAGAGCTGAGGTTGATGTGGACGCGACCCGCGAGAACCGTGAGTCCGAGTTCGATGGCCCGTTCGAGGACGGCGTGGAGTTCGGCGAAGCCCGCGTCGGGGTCGCCGGCGTCGCCGAGCATGCTGCCGACCGTGATCCGGGCGTTGAGCTCGGTCTCCTCGGCGCCGACCATCCGCGCGTACTCGACGGCGCGTTCGGCGGCGGCCATGTTGTCGGGGCAGGGGTTGTGGAGCATGCCCCAGCCGGCGGCGCGGACGAGGACGTCGGCGTGCACCTGGGACGGGGGCAGCCCCTTGACCAGGTCCTGGGCGGTGGCGATCTCCGCCCAGCGGAGTCGACGAAGGCTTCCTCGGGCTGCGAGGCGAGGATCCCGGCGAGCTGGCGGCGTACCTCGGCCCGGTTGAAGCGGGCCAGTTCGATGCGCCGGACGGTGCGGAGCCGGTCGAGTTCGGCGAGGAGCGGGCGCAGCGGGTGGCGGCGGTGGATGTCGTCGGCCCGGTAGGTGGCCACGACGACGAGGCGGCCGCTGGTGAGGGTGCGGACGAGGTAGGCGAGCAGGTGCCGGGTGGAGGTGTCCGCCCAGTGGAGGTCTTCCAGCACGAGGACGACGGTGCGGTCGGCGGCGAGGCGTTCCAGCATCCGGGCCGTCAGTTCGAAGAGCCGGGCGGTGCTTTCCTCGTCGTGCGGGCCGCGGGGGGTCTCGCCGAGTTCGGGGAGGATCCGGGCGAGTTCGTCCTCCTGGCCGGCGGCGGCCGTGGCGAGTTCGTCGGGGAGCCGGCGGAGCAGGGTGCGCAGGGCGGTCGAGAAAGGGGCGAAGGGAAGGCCCTCCGCCCCGATCTCCACACAGCCTCCGACGGCGACGACCGCGCCGTGGCGGTCGGCCTCGGAGAGGAACTCCTCGGTGAGCCGGGTCTTGCCGACTCCGGCCTCGCCGCCGATGAGCAGGGCCTGCGGCTCCTGGTCCTCGGCGCGTGTCAGGGCGTCCACGAGTACGGCCAGTTCGTCGGCTCGGCCGACGAACACCGGGCTGACAGATCTGGTCTCCACGTCGCCGAGCATCGCACAGAGGTGCGGGTCCGCGGCACTCGTTATCCGTGCGCTTCTCATCACGCGTCAGTCCACGTGGTGCGCGGCGCGGGTTACGCGGCGCGCGTGAAGCGGCTGCGGATCCCGCTCACCGACCTCTCGGGTTCCTGGCTCCGAGAGGACGCGCGGTGCGCCTTCCGGGCCTCCTGGACCATCCGGTACCGGTCGGCCTCGCGGAGGAGGTCGGCGCGGCGGGCGGTGGCGATCTCGTACTCGAACATCTCGTACTCCCTGGTTGCGTTTCTCGGCACCTCGTTCGGTGTGATCCAAGATTCGCGTCCCAGAGGGGTCCGCCACATCGGGCGCATGCCGCATGTCCGGGGGCCGGGGGGCCTTAGGCCGGGTCCGCAGGGCCTCAAGAGGCGCTCGGGCGGCCTAAGGCAGTGCCCGTGGGGTGCTTATTCGGCGGCCGTGGGCATGGCGACGAGGACGTCGAAGTACATGAGTCCGAAGACCAGGACACCGATGACGCCGAGGGCGACGGCGGCCCAGGAGACGGAGCGGACCCAGACCGGCAGGACCCGGCCGGGGGCACCGAAGGCGGGACGGGCCAGCACGAAGACGGCGACGAGGAGGGCGAGGGTGGACAGGACACCGTTGACGAGGGCGGTCATGTGCCAGGCGTCGCCGTACAGGGCGGCGATCTTCTCCTTGGCGGTGGTCGCGTTGGCCGACTCGATCTGGCCGATGAGCGTCTGGCGCTCGGCGATCACGCGGGAGACCCAGCTGCCGCTGAGGGCGACGAGCCCGAGGGCCGCGGCGACGATGGCGGAGGCGGCGGATCCGACGCCCGAGCCCTCCGCGACGGCTTCGAGGTCCGTCTCGTCCTGGTCGAAGTCCTCGTCGGACTCGGCGGCTTCGGCGGGGGCCTTCTCGGCGGAGTCCCCGGCCGGGGCGGACCCGGTGTTCTCTTCGGCGGATCCGGCCGCGGCCGCCTCGGAGGCGGTGGCGTCGGCCGGGGTGTTCTCTGCCGCCTTGTCCTCGGCGGCGTCCGCCTCGGAGGCGGTCGGGGCGAGGGTCTTCGTGGTGTCCATGCCGCGCACCGTAGGCGGCTTTTCTGAGAGGTTCCTGAGAAGGCTCGCGGTGTTCGGCGGGTGGTGGGCCGCAGGCCCGGGGCGGCGGCCGCGGCCCGGGCAGCTAGGCGGTGCGGG
>NZ_JBHWBP010000193.1:0-14044 GCF_042735575.1 Streptomyces sp. NPDC059564
GGCCGGGCCGCCACAATCTGCGGGTGACGCTGACACCGGCAGACGCGGACAAGATCCTCCACGACAACTTCGCCCCCTGGGTGCTCGCCCTCGGCCTCACCGTCGAGGAGACCGGCGAGCGGCACGCCGTCCTGCGGCTGCCCTGGTCCGACGCCCTGGCGCGGGACGGCGGCGGCCTCAGCGGCCAGGCCCTGATGGCCGCCGCCGACACCGCCACCGTCATCGCGATCAGCTCCGCGCGCGGCGCGTACGGCCCGATGACCACCGTCCAGCAGTCCACGAGCTTCCAGCGGCCCGTGACCGGCGCCGACGTGCTGATCGACGTACGGATCACCAAACTCGGCAAGCGGATGGCCTTCGCCGACATCACCCTGACCCCCGAAGGCGGACAGGAACCGGCCGCCAAGGCCTCCACCGTCTACGCCCTGCTCGGGTGACGGCGGGCGACACCGGCCCGGATCCGGCACCGCTCGGCCGGAACAGGGACTTCACCGTCTTCTGGCTCGGCCAGGCCCTGTCCGTGCTCGGCGGGTCCGTCTCCCTGCTCGCCCTGCCGCTGCTGGTGCTCGACGCCACCGGGGACGTGGTGCAGCTCGGGCTGCTCACCGCCGTCTTCGGGGCCACCGGGATCGTGACGGGCACCTTCGCCGGTTCCGTGGTCGACCGCACCGACCGGCGGCGCCTGATGATCGGCTGCGATCTGGGCCGGGCCGTACTGCTGTGCGCGCTGCCCCTGCTGTGGATGGCCGGTCCGCGGATCTGGCTGCTGTACGTGCTGACCGTGCCGGTGGCCGTCCTGAAGACCCTGTTCGACGTGGCGTACGTGACCGCCGTGCCCGGCCTGGTCCCGCCGCGCGACCTGACCGCCGCCAACGGGCGGCTGATGAGCACCTTCGCCCTCGGGACCCTGCTCGGGCCGGTGGCCGCCGGGCTGATCACCACCGGCGCCGACGCCGGCTGGGCGCTGGCCGTGGACGGGGCCACCTTCGCCGTGTCGGCCGCGAGCCTGCGGTGGGTGCGCTTCGGCCGCCACGGGGACGGGGGGCGCCCCACCGCGGCGGGCGGCGGCTTCCGGGAGATGTTCCTGACCGGGTTCCGCTTCCTGTGGGCGCAGCCCGTGCTGCGGTCCCTGACCGTCCTGCTGACCCTGCTGACCTTCGTCACCATGGGCGCCACCGACCTGCTGATCTACCGGGTCCAGCACGACCTCGGCGGGTCCGCCGCCACCCTCGGCTACGTGATCGCCGTCAGCGGGCTCGGAGCCGTCGCCGCCTCCTTCGCCGCCGGGCCGCTGCGCCGCGCCCTCGGGTTCGGGACCTGCTGGCTGGGCTCCGTCGCGCTGATCGGCCTGGCGGTGGCGGTGACCGGGGTCAGTGGGAGCGTGCCGGTGGTCGCGGTGGCGGCGGCGGTGTTCATGTTCGGGCTCACCCTGGGCGGCGTCTGCTCCATGACCCTGCGTCAGGAGATCACCCCCGACCCGCTGCTGGGCCGGGTCACCTCCGCGTTCTGGACGGTGCACAACGCCTCCGGCCCGGTCGGGGCGGCCGTGCTGACGGTGCTCGCCGCCCGGCACGGGGTCCCGGCCGTCAGCCTGGGTGCCGGGGCGGTGTGCCTGCTCATCCTCGGAGCCGGGCTGCTGACCCCGCTGCGCGGGAGCCGGCCCGGCCCGGCCGCCGACAGTGCCCCGGCCCGGGCTAGCTCGCCGACGCGGCGGCTTCGACGCCGGTGAGCCGCTCCGCGCGATCCCACAGCGCGGCGGCCGCGGCGGCGTCCCGGGCCCGGCGCGGGACGCCCGCCTCGGTGGTCGGTCCGACCAGGCCGAAGCGGCCGCCCGGGCCGTAGTAGCCGCCGGCCGTGGCCTCCGGGCTCGTGGCGGCGTACAGGAGCGGTTCCGTGCCCGGGCCGACCTCCTGCTTCGGGAGGAAGTCCACGGCGCCCACCAGGCCGTGCAGCCGCGAGGGCTTGTCCCGGCCGAGGCTGGCCCCGGCCGTCTGGAGGTTGGTCTTGGTGTACCCGGGGTGCGCGGCGGTGCTGCGCAGCGGCCAGCCCCGCTCCTCGGCGAGGACGGCCAGGTGCCGGGTCATCATCAGGTCGGCCAGCTTCGACTGCGCGTAGGAGAGCATCGGACTGTAGCGCCGCCGCTCCCACTGCAGGTCGGTGAGGTCGATCCGCGCGAAGTGCGCGGTGCCGCTGCTCATGGTCGCCACGCGCGGGGCGGGCGCCGCCAGCAGCGCGGGCAGGAGCCGGACGGTCAGCGCGAACGGGCCGAGGAAGTTGCTGCCGAACTGGAGCTCGAAGCCGTCGGAGGTGGTCATCCGGCGCGGCGGGGCCATCACCCCGGCGTTGTTGACGAGCAGGTCGAGGGGGGTGCCGTCGGCGAGCAGCCCGTCCGCGAAGGCGGCGACGGAGGTGAGGTCGGCCAGGTCGATCCGGCGCACCTCCACCTCGGCGTGCGGGTGGCGGGCCAGGATCTCGGCGCGGGCCGTGTCGCCCTTGGCGGGCGTGCGGACTGCCAGGACGACCCGGGCCCCGGCCTCGGCGAGGCGGCGGGCGGCCTCCTTGCCGGTGCCGCTGTTGGCTCCGGTGACGACGGCGAGCTTCCCGGACTGGTCGGGGAGGGCATACATGGCGTGCTCCTTACGGAGACTCGTAAGAGACCGGCGGTCTCCTGTCCTGTTCCGAAGCTAGCAGACCGCTGGTCTGATAACAACAGACCGCAGGTCTGTAAGCTGATGTCGTGACCACGCCTACGAACTTCCAGCGCGCCCGCAGCGAGGAACAGCGCGCCGCCCGCCGCCGGGCGATCCTCGACACCGCCGCCGCGATGCTCGCGGAGATGCCGGTGGCGCAGGTCAGCCTGAACGAGCTCAGCCGACGCGTGGGCCTGGCCAAATCGAATGTGCTGCGCTACTTCGAATCCCGCGAGGAGGTCCTGCTGGAACTCCTCAATCTGGCCACCCGCGAGCTGGTGGACGGGCTCGACGGGGCGCTCGCCGAGGCCCTGGAGGGAGCCCCGCCCGCCGCCCGCCCGGACCGCGTCGCCGGCTGCGTGGCCCGGGAGCTGGCGGCCCGCCCCGTCCTGTGCGACCTGATCAGCGCCCAGGCCGCCGTCCTGGAACGCAACATCTCCCCGGAGGTCGCCGCCCGGTACAAGCACGCCGCCATCGCGGGCGCGACCGCGCTCGCGTCCCTGATCGCGGACCGGCTGCCCGAACTGCGGCGCGAGGACGCCTTCCGCTTCGTCGCGGGCACCGTCATCGTCGCCGGCTCCGTCTGGGCCCACGCCCGGCCCTCCGCCGCGATGCTCGCCGCCTACGCGGCCGATCCGGCCCTGGCCGTGCTGTGCCTGGACTTCGAGGACACCCTGCGCGAGACGCTGGAGGTGCTGCTGTCGGGGCTGCTGGCGCGCGCCCGGGACGCGGGTCTGGGATCGTGATCCCGTAGACCCGTAGACCCGTAGACCCGTAGACCCGTAGGACCCGTAGACCCGTAGGACCCGCGAGAGAAGCGTCGTACGCCCGGAGGTGCGCGGATGGCCGGACAGTTCGAGGCGACCGTCGAGGTCGACCGGCCCGTCGACGAGGTGTTCGCGTACCTCGCCGACGGCCGCAACGACCCCGAATTCAGCCCCCGGGTGCAGGAGATCACCAAGACCCCGGACGGGCCCACGGCCCTCGGGACGGTGTTCCGCAGCACGGTGAAGGACGCCGGGATGAAGACGGGCCGGGAGTTCCGCATCACCGGCTTCGAACCGCCCGGCCTGATCCGCTGGACCGAGCAGAGCCGGAACCTGGTGACCGCCGAGGGCGGCTACGACCTGGAGGCGCTGCCCGGAGGCCGTACCCGGGTGCGCATCTTCAACACCCTCGAAGGGCACGGCCTCGGCAAGCTGCTGGTCGGCTTCGCGCTGAGCGCGGCCCGCAAGGACGCCCCCGATTTCGGCCGCCGCATCAAGGCGGCGGTGGAGGCGTCCCGGCCGGGCTGACCCGATGACCCGGCGGGTCCGCGTCAGAAGCGCCGCGGCACCGCCGGGAACGGCAGCGGGCTCTTCGGCTGCGGCGCGGTGCCGCGTTCGGCGGCCCCCGGAGCCGTCCGGCAGGTCACGTCACCGGCGGGCAGCCGGCCCGAGGTCAGGTACGCGTTGACCGGGGCGTTCGCGCAGGAGGCCGGATCGGCGAGGTACACGCCGTGGCCCTCGCCGCCCAGCGCCAGCACCATCCGCGAGCCCTTCAGCGCACGGTGCAGGCCCTGCCCGCTGACCAGCGGGGTCTGCGAATCCCACTCGTTCTGCACCGTCAGCACGTCCACCCGGGTCTTCATGGGCGTCGCCGCCTCCAGCGGCCGCTGCCAGAAGGCGCACGGCTTGATGGTGGAGGCCATGTCCCCGTACAGCGGGTAGCGCTCCTTGTCCTTCACCGCGTCCCGCCGGTACCGCTCGGGATCGCGCGGCCAGGCGTCGGTGTCCCCGCACACCACGGACCAGAAGACGGCGATCGAGTTGTCCGGCGCGGACTCGGCGGGCCGCAGGGCCTTCAGCAGCTCCGCCGCGGACGGCCCGGCCGGCAGCGGCTCGCCCGCGGCCGCGGCCTTGAGCGCGGCGACGAGCGGGGCCGCCGTCGCCGGGTAGAAGAACACGCTCCGCGCGGAGCGGATGTCATCCCCCGTCAGCTTCTGGCCCCCCAGCTCGATCGGGTCGCGGTCGGCCCGCGCCACCAGGTCCCAGAACGTCCTGGACACGGCCTCCGGGGTGGCCCCGAGGTGGTACTCCCCGTCGCGCTCCGCCGTCCACCGCGTCCAGCGCGCGTACGCCGGCTCGGCCTCGGTCGCCCACACCTGGAGCATGCCGCGCCAGGCGCGCTGCGGGTCGACCCCGCTGTCGAGGACGAAGCGGTCGGCGCGCTGCGGGAACATCTGCGTGTACACCGCGCCCAGGTAGGTCCCGTACGAGTAGCCCAGGTAGGAGACCTTCCGCTCGCCCAGCGCCGCCCGGACGGCGTCCATGTCGCGGGCGGTGTTGCGGGTGGTGATGTACGGGAGGACGTCCCCGGACTTCTCGCGGCACTTGTCCGCGACCGTGCGCGCCCAGGCCACGTCGGAGGCGTAGGTCTCGGGACGGTAGCCGCGGTCGAAGTTCTGCTCGGCGTCGGTGAGGCCGCAGCCGACCGGGTTGCTCTGCCCGACCCCGCGCGGATCGAAGCCGATGAGGTCGTAGCGGTCCCTGACCTCCTTCGGCATCTCCGCGTCCGCCATCAGCGGCAGGTCGAGACCCGATCCGCCCGGACCGCCCGGGTTCAGCAGCATCACCCCGTGCCGCTTCGCGGGGTTCTGACTCTTGATCCGGGATATCGCGAGGTCGATCCGGCGGCCCTCGGGGCGCCGGTAGTCGAGCGGGACCTTGATGGTCGCGCACTCGTACGAGGCGGGCTGCGCGGCGTCGCAGCGGTGCCAGGAGGGCTTCTGGGGCTGGTAGTCGGCGGCCGGGGCGGCGGCCGCCTGCGTCGCGGACAGCAGCGGGAGGGCGGTCGCGAGGAGACCGGCGGCGGCGAGCAGGGGCGCGAAGCGCGGTACGCGCGGATTCAGGCGCACGAAGAGCCGTTCCTTTCGGAGAGAGGGGCGGTTCCCTGCTCACCCTGGAGTACGCGGCGGCCGGGCGAATCATCCCTCAGGGCGGCTCTTGTGCTCGTCTGTGCTCCTCACGAACGAGCGGAATTCCGGACAACTGGCCGACGCACCACGGCCCTTCGCGCGGGCGTGGTCCGGGTGTTCGACGGGCCCGCCCGCTTCAGCCGGCCCGGCGCGGGTGCAGCGCCGCGTACTCCAGCGGGGCCGACGGGTCGACGGACACGTCGAGCGGCGCCGGCCGCGCCCCGGCCCGCACCAGCAGGTCGCCCACCGCGGCGATCATCGCCCCGTTGTCGGTGCACAGCGTCATCGGCGGCACCCGCAGCCGGACCCCGGCCGCCGCGCAGCGCTCCTCGGCGAGCGCCCGCACCCGGGAGTTGGCCGCGACCCCGCCCACCACGACGAGGGTCCCCACCCCGTGGGCCCGGCAGGCGGCCAGCGCCTTGCGGGTGAGCACGTCCGCCACGGCCTCCTGGAGCGAGGCGGCGCCGTCGGCCACCGGGAGCTCCTCGCCGCGCAGCCGGTAGCGCTCGGCCCAGCGGGCGGCGGCCGTCTTCAGCCCGGAGAAGGAGAAGGCGTACGGGTCGTCGTGCGGGCCGGACAGCGGGCGCGGGAACGCCACCGCGCACCGGTCGCCCTCCCGGGCCGCGCGGTCCATGGCCGGCCCGCCCGGGTACGGCAGTCCGAAGACCCGCGCCACCTTGTCGAAGCACTCGCCCGCCGCGTCGTCGACGGTGTCGCCGAGGTGCACGATCGGATCGCGTACGAGGTCCCGTACGAGCAGCAGCGAGGTGTGCCCGCCCGAGACGATCAGCACCACGCACGGGTCGGGGAGCGGCCCGTGCTCCAGGGTGTCGGCGGCGACGTGCCCGGCCAGGTGGTGGACCCCGTACAGCGGTACGCCCGCCGCGTAGGCCAGGGTCTTCGCCCCCGCCAGGCCCACCTGGAGGGCGCCCGACAGGCCCGGGCCGGTGGTGACGGCCACGGCGTCGAGGTCCGACGGCCGCAGCCCCGCCTGGTCCAGGGCCTCGCGGACCACGGGGGTGAAGGCCTGGAGGTGGGCGCGTGCGGCGATCTCCGGGACCACGCCGCCGAAGCGGGCGTGCTCGTCCATACTGGAGGCCACGGCGTGCGCGAGGAGCCGCCCGTCGGAGACGATGCCGGCCCCGGTCTCGTCGCACGACGATTCGATCCCGAGCACGATGCGTCCCGTTGCCATCGGCCTTCTCCTTCGCGTCCCGCACGTGCCGGGTGCCCCGCGACGTCGGCGCGGGCGGCTTCTGCCGGGAGATTCTAATTGCAAGTAATGTGCAATAAGACCTCCGGCGGGTCAGTGGCCGTGTGCGTGGCCCTCCGCCGAGGGGGAGCCGTCCGTGTGCTCCGTGTGGTCGGTGCCGGTTTCCAGGGTGCCGCCGAGGCGGTCGTGCAGCGCCGTCAGGGCGTCCGCCGACGGGGCGGTGACCACCCAGCGGTCCCCGACCAGGTAGACGCCGCCGTACATCCGGGTCTCGTCCAGCCAGGAGCGCAGGCCCTGTTCGGCGGTGAAGGTGGTCAGGCGGTAGGCGCCCTGCGCGGTCTCGCAGGCGCCCTGGCGCAGCTCGTCCGCCTCGATGCTCACCTCGGCGGTGCAGCCGAGCGCGCCGGCGATCTCCTCGACGGAGGTGCCGGGAGCGGCCGGGACGGCCGGTGCGGCGGCGGCCGCCGCCACGTGGTGGGCCGACGGGCTCCCGGCGCACCCGCCGCACAGCAGCGAGGCGCACATCACGGCAACGGCCACGAGGAGACGGCCCGTCGGACGGTCGGTGGACGGCATGGCACAACCTCGCTGACTGATCGCGGAAATGGGGCCGTGGTGCCCGGCGGGGAGGGGGGCCGGGCACCACGGGATCGGGGGTGTGGGGGGAGTGGGGTGAGGGGTCTTATCCGGTCGCCTTCGCCTTCTTTCCCTTGTCGGTCACGGCGAACCAGAGGCCCTGTTTGTTGTGCCCGCTGATATCGCCGGGTTCCTTGTCCCCGGTGAAGGTGTAGACGGGCCAGCAGTCGATCGTCAATTGTTCCGATCCGTCGGGCCGCTTCACCGAGCCGACCAATTCGGCGGCAATTCCCTTCACCTTCGCCTTGTCGACCGGCGAAGCCGGTTTCCACGTGTTGAGGCAGGCGTCGAGACACCCGAATTTCATCGGCCAGGCGCTGTCCTTGTCGAAGCGGTAGAGGGTGCGGCCCTGCGAATCGGCGAGGATGGTGCCGAGCTGCGCGTTCTGACGGGCCGACAGCGAAGCCTGCTGTTCCGCCTCCTGTCCCGCCCCCTGTTCCGCCGGCTTCTGGGGCGCGGCCCCCGCCCCCTTGCTCGCGGAGGCGGGCTTCCCGTCCGGGCCCACCGCGTGCCAGGTGCCGCCGACGCCCTCGCCGAGCGTGTCGCCCGCCTTGGTGTCCTTCGCGTAGCGGTACACCGGCCAGCCGCCCAGCGTCAGCTGGCGGGTGCCGTCGGCCCGGGTGACCGAGCCGAGCATGCCGTTCTCGATGCCGGCGCCCGCCGAGGCGTCGTCGGCCGACACCGCGGGCCAGACGGTGGCGCAGTCCGCCTCGCAGTTGGACTTGGGCGGCTTGGCGGTGTCCTTGTCGAACCGGTAGAGGGTGAAGCCCTCGCCGTCGGTGACCGCGGAGCCCAGGTCCGGGACCTCCCGTACCTTCAGCTGCCCGGCCGGCGAGCTCTTCGCGGCCGCCTCGGCCCCGCCGGCCGGTGCGGCCCCGGTATCGCTGCCGTACCCCGGGAGCGAACCGGACCCGTACCCGTCGAGCGCCTTGCTGTCGCTCACCGGCTGTACGGAATTCCCCTTCGCGGAGGGCTTGTCCGAGATCCCGCACCCGGCCGTCAGCAGCAGTACGGCGACCGCCGAACCGGCGAATACCTCACGGCGACGCATTCTCTTCACGGTCTCTCCTTCAGCTTCGGTCCCGCGTTCTCATTGCCTGAGTAATTGATACGGGCCCCGGAGCCGCCCCAGTGGATATTCCCGGGAATTTGTCAGATCGCGCCAAGAATGAACTCGGGGGCAATCCGCGGCCGTGCACGGCTCATTCCAGGATGCGCAGCGCGAGCGCCGGGCAGCGTCGTACGGCACGCAGCGCCTTGGGCCGCAGGACCCCCGGCACCGGCATGGAGGCCTGCGCCGGGTAGCCGTCCGCGTCGAGGCGTACGACGTCCGGGAGGATGTCCACGCACAGCCCGTGCCCCTTGCACAGCGTCCAGTCCACGACCAGCCGCTCCGGGCTCTCGTCGCGGGGCAGGGGCAGCGCCCCCAGCACCCGCCGCCCGCACCCGCTGCCCAGCGCGTGGTCGCGGAACTCGTCGGGGAAGGCGGCGAGCGCCGAGGCCACGAAGTGCGAGGTGCCGTCGGGGTGGCTGCACGCACCGCGCTTGCGCACGCCGTGCATGCGCGCCTCCACCGCGTCGAGGGCGGCCCGGCCCCCGCCGCCGACGGCCTCCTCCAGTACGTCGGCCAGCGCGGGCAGCCCTCGTACGCACGGGCCGCACTGGCCGGCCGACTCCTTCGCCATCCAGCGCGTCACCCGGGCCACTTCGCCCGCCGGGCAGGTGTCCTCGGGCAGCGGCAGCACCGCCCCCGCGCCGAGCACCGCGCCGAAGGCGGCGAGGGACTGGCGGGACACCTCCGCGCCGAGGGCGGAACCGGGGTCGAGCCAGCGCCCGTGATAGCCACCGACGAGCACGCCCTGCCCGGGGCGGGTGCCGCACAGCTCCAGGACGTACGCCAGCGAGGTCCCGGTCGGCGTCTCGACGACCGTGGAGCCGGCCACGGTCAGCAGCACGGTGCCCGGCTCGGAGGGCAGGCCGACCGCCCGGTAGCCGGGGGCGCCGAGCCGGGCGGCGACGCCGAGTTGCGCGTACGTCTCGGTGTTCGAGAGCAGGGTGGGCACCCCGCCCAGACCGCGCTCGCTGGTGCGCACCCGCTGCCCCGACGGCAGCGCGGCGCCGCCGTTGAGGCCGTTGATCATCGAGGTGCCCTCCCCGGTCACGAACCGCTCGGGCAGCAGCGCGACGCGCACCTGGCGCCCGCCCGGACCCCGTTCGGCGACGGCGTCGCGCACCGAACGCTCCACGTCCGGCCGGGTGACGGCGACCACCACGTCCTCGGCGCCGATCGCGGCGGCGGCCAGCAGGGCTCCGTCGAGCACCAGATGGGGGGCGTGCAGCAGCAGGGCCTTGTCCTTGAGGCAACTCGGCTCTCCCTCACTGCCGTTGACGACGACGGCGGTCAACCCGTCGCGTCCCCGCGCCGACTGGGTGACGGCGCGCAGTTTCCGGGCGAAGGGGAAGCCCGCGCCGCCGCGGCCCCGCAGGTCGATGTCGGCGGCGAGGTCGACGAGTTCGTCCGGGCGGAAGCGGGGGAGCGGGCCGTGTGCGGCCAGATGGGCCTCGCGGTCGAGCCGCGGGGCCCGGTCGAGTCCGGTCAGCAGCCGGGGGGCGCCCACGCAGCCGAGGCCGGGTCGCGGTACGTCGCTCACCGCCGTCCCTCCTGTCCCGCGTCCGCGCCACCGGCCGGGCCGGGCGCGTACGCGGCGGCGTACGGGGGCCGGTCGGGCGGGGGCGGCGCGGACGGCCGGGCGGCGGGGGCGTCCACGGCCCGGCCCGCGCGCTGGGCGCGGAGCCCGGCGAGGGGCACGTCCCGGACGACGTACGGACGGGGCCGCGTGCTGCGCGCCGCCGCGGCGGGCTGAGGGGCGGTCAGGGGGGAGGCGGCGGCCTCGCGCCTCCGCCACCGCACCCGCAGGACGAGGACGCCGATGACGCCCGCCACCCCGAGCACGTACGCCGCCGTCACCCAGGCGTCGGCGGGCCGGCCCGCCTTCAGCCCGTGCACCAGCGAGGCGCCCCACGCCGGGTACGCGCCCACGTGCAGGGCCCGCCACCACCGGGAGCGGCTCTTGGTGGCGAACACACTACGCAGGGCGCCGGAGACCGCCACCGTCACGAAGAGATATCCGGCCAGGGTGCCGAGGCCGATGACCACGGGCCGGTCCGCGTCCGAGAACGGAACCACCGCGGCGGACGCCGCGGTGTGCTGCCCGGCGACCTTGACCCAGATGTGCAGGGCCAGGAAGCCCAGCCCCGACACGGCCAGACCGCGGTGCACGCCCTGGGCGAGCAGCCGGTGCCCCGATCCGAGGAGCACCCGGTCGGTGGCCACCAGTCCCCACAGGACGGTGGCGGTGAGCGAGACGAGCGAGAGCACGCCCGACCCGAAGTCGAGGAAGTCCCACACGTGCGTCAGGGCGCCCGCACGGGCCGCCACGAGCAGGGAGACGAGCGCGGCGAGCGCGGCGCTCACCACGCTCGGGCGCACCCGCCCGGCGACGGGCAGCAGCGAAGGCCGCCGGACGGCCCGCCGTCCCGCGGCCGGGGCCGCCGCCGCGTGACGGCTCCTGCGTCGGGCTCTGTGCGAGCGGGGCATGTGAGGCTGGGGCAGGGGCATCCAGTTCTCCTGTGCGCCTGGGCTCCGAGCACTCCACCTGGCGCTCGGCGCCCGGGAGTTGTGGTCGGTGGTGGCCGGCAGCGCTGTGGAATTCCCACGTCGGCCGAAGGGCTCGGGGGCCGGAGTGCAGCAGCATCGTGGAGCTACGCAGCATCTCCACAGGATTTATCGAAACGTGATAATTTCTCGCACCCCGTCTCCGGTGCGTCGAACAAGCCCGGAAGATTCCCCTCCAGTGGAGGTTGTGACAGGCCATCGCGTCATCCGCCGTCTACGCGTCCCCGACGGCAAAATCAAGGCAAACCCACGGGACCGAAGGTGGCCGGAACCTTCCAGGAGGGCGTATGGAGGCTGCAACTGTCGTGACGGACAAGGTTGTTGGCGAGGCAGACAACCCTGACGGGCTTGTCGTGCCTCCACCGGACAGGCCTCACCCCGGCAAGAACGAGGAAACGATGTGCGAACTTCTGAACCGCATCTGGTCCCGCCCTCGGGGCGAGTGGACCCGTGTCCTGCGCAGGGAACTCCCCGCGCTGGCCGGGGAGATAGTGGAGGAGCTTCTGCATGGAATTCCCGGATTTTCCACACTTGTCGATGACAACGATGCCATCGATGACGAACTTCTCCGGCAAAGGGTGGAATTCGCCCTTCTCACCGCACTCGGCTACCGCGAGGAGAGCGAGGTCGCGCGGGTGCCCGACGAGATCGAGGAACGGCACGACGCGGCGGCGGACGCCGTCCACGGCGGCCCGCACGAGGACGGCCGCGACCCCGGCCCCACGGAGGTGCGCGCACAGGGTCACGGCAGCGGCGGCCACGGCGGCAGCGGCCCCGGCATCGACCGCGGCCCCGGCGGCCTCGGGAGCGCCGCCCCGGAGACCGGGCCCGGTGGCCGCGGCCACGGCGACCGCGCACGCGACCACGGCGACCGCCAACGCGACCACGGCGAGGGCGACCAGGGCGACGGAGATCACGGTGACCGCGACCACGGTGACCGCGATCACGGTGACCGCGAGCACGGCGACGGCGCCCCCGGCCCGCGGCAGGAGCCCGCGGCCCCGGCGGACCGGGCCCGCCAGGACCTCTTCAAGGCCCTCACCGACGACCGCGCCGCCTCCCACAGCTCCCTCGCGGAGCTCGCCGAGGCCGCCGGCTGGCCCCTCCCCGCGTCCGTACGGGCCATCGCGCCGGCCACACCCGGCGAGACCCAGCAGCTGGCGGCCGTCCTCGACGACGCCCTCCCCGGGATGTTCGCGGGCCGGCCGTGCCTGCTGCTCCCCGTGCCCGAGCCCGACACCCGGGCGGCCCTCGAAGTCCCCCTGCGCGGCCGGTTCGCCGCCGTCGGGCACGCCGTCCCCCTCCGGGACACCGCCTCCTCGCTGCGCTGGGCCCTGCGCCTGCTCGCTCTGACCCCCCACCGCGGCGGCCCGGACGCCCGCCCCGTCTTCGTGGACGACCACCTCTCCACGCTCCTGCTCCTCCAGGACGAGCCCCTGGCCCACGCGCTGGCCGCCCGCTGGCTGCGCCCCCTCGCCGACCTGACACCGCGCCAGAGCGAACGGCTGGAGGTCACCCTGCTCGCCTGGCTGGAGGGCGGCGGAGCCCCCGAGGCGGCCAAGGCGCTGAGCGTGCACCCGCAGACCGTGCGCTACCGCATGCGGCAGCTGGAGAAGCTCTTCGGAACCGGTCTGCGCGATCCGCGGACCCGCTTCGAACTGGAGATGGCCCTGCGCAGCCGCCGCCTCATGGCCCAGGTGCGCCGCCAGGCCTCGCGGGCCGGCCGCCGCTCGGCACGCGTCGTCACCGCCGACTTCACCCCCCTGGTCGTCGGACGGATGGCCCGCGTCAACGGCCTGTGACCCGGCCGGAACCGCGGCCGCCCGGCCTCCCCCACGAAGGGGAGGCCGGGCGGCGCCGTTCGTACACCCCGACCGGGCGGAGGAGGAACGGCCTACGCCGCTACGGGCGTCGGGGCCCCGCGCATCGTCGCGTTGAGGTCCAGCAGCTCCGCGTACGCTCCCGCGCACGGTCCGCATCCCGCGAGGTGCCGGACGAGCCCGGGCGGCGTGCGGCGCGCGGTGCCGCGCCGGACCGCGGAGCCCAGCATGCCGCTGTAGTGGCCGCACCGCCCGCCCCCCGGCGCGTCCAGATGGGCGCCGAGGTACGCCTCGCGCAGCCCCTCCCGGGCCCGGAAGGCCAGTGAGGTCACCGCGCTCGGCGTGATGCCCAGCAGCGCGGCGATCCGGTGCGGGGAGTCCTCCTCCACCAGCGTGTGCCACAGGACGGCCTGCCAGCGGGCGGGCAGCGCGTGGAAGGAGCGAGCCACCAGCCGCCGGTCCTCGTCCGCCAGCACCTGGCGCTGCGGGTCGCTGCCGCCGGGCGCCTGCCGGGTCCAGGAGTCGAAGTCCGCCATCAGCAGGGTCCGTCCGTCGCCGTCCCGCCACCGCATCGCCGTGTGCCGGACCACGGCCAGCAGGTACGCGCGCCAGGGCCCCCGGGGGCCGGTGCCGGAGCGGACCGCCTGGAAGGTCCGTACGAACGCCTCCGACACCAGGTCCTCGGCGTCCTGCGGAGTGCGGCAGCAGGTACGGGCGTACGCGAGGGCGGCGCGGCGGTGGCGCCGGTACAGCAGCTCGCACACCGCCGCCGCCTCGGCGCGATCACCACGGCCGGAGCTCCGCAGCAGCCGGGTGAGTTCCCCGTCGGAGGGCGGCGCGACCCGGACCCGGACCCCGTCCGGGGGAGGCGGACCGTCCGCGGTGTCACGAGAACCGGGCATGGCACTCCTCGTCGCTTCGGCACCCGGCCGGGTGCGGATGAGCGGCGGCGGGCCCCGGGGGGCCCCCCGCCCCCGCCCCCCGGGCGCGGGGGGAGACCGCCGCGGGGTGGAATAAAAAAAAAAAACAGCCCACCCCAGATGTGGGGTTGTT
>NZ_JBHWBP010000194.1:0-13910 GCF_042735575.1 Streptomyces sp. NPDC059564
CCCGACGGTGCGGGGCCCCACCGGCCACGGTTGAGGAATCGCGGGTCAGCGGACCTCGGTGATCTCCGGGCCGCGCTCCAGCTGGCCCATTCCACCGCCGAAGCGGGAGCCTTCCTGCTCCTCGGCCGTCTGCACGCCGTCCGGCACCATCTGGGCGTCGTTCGGCAGCTTCAGGACGATGGGGTCGCGCGGGGCCATCGGGCCCTCGCCCCGGAGCACGACGGTGTCCCGGAAGATCTGCTCCAGCACTCCGGCCGATTCGGGGCGCACCGCGCCCTGGCCGGAGATCACGCCGCGCAGGAACCAGCGCGGCCCGTCGACGCCGACGAAGCGCACGAGCTGTGCGCCGGTCTGGCCGTCGGGCAGCGGGACGGGCACCTGCGCGCGCAGCTCCCAGCCCAGCGGGCCCTCGACCTCGTCGATGATGCCGCCCTGCTGGGTGATGCCCGAGGCGATCTCCTCGCGGACCTCGCCCCAGATGCCCTCCTTCTTGGGCGCGGCGAAGGCCTGCAGCTGCACGGCGCTGTCCCCGAGGACCACGGTCGCGGCGACGATCGCGTCCCCGGCGACCTCGACGCGCAGCTCCATGCCCTCGACACCGGGTACGAGGATGCCGCCCAGGTCGACCCGGCCGTCGGTCGGGTTTCCGGGCACTTCGGAGACGTCCCACGGGCCGTCGGGCCGCGGGGCCGGAGGCAGGTTCACCCTGCGCGGCCCGGCGGAGTCGAGGCCGTCGGCGTCGTCCGGCTCGTCGGCGCGCACGCCGTCGACCTGCTCGGCCGCGCCGCCGTCCTTGACGGAGTCGTTCTTCTTGCGACGTCCGAACACGTCACTGTCCTTCCCGGTCGGTTACGACCGAAGCGTAGCCATTCCCACCCTGCTGACCAGCGCCGGATCCGGCCACGGCCGCATGACCGCCGGTGGAGCCGAACCCCCCGTCGGCCCGGGCCGAGCCGGGAAGCTCCTCCACCTCGTGGAAGCGCACCTTCTCGACCCGCTGGACAACCAGCTGGGCAATGCGGTCGAAACGCTCGAACCTGACGCTCTCGCGCGGGTCGAGATTGACCACGATCACCTTGATTTCCCCACGGTACCCGGCATCCACCGTCCCCGGGGCATTCACGAGCGCGAGCCCGCAGCGGGCGGCCAGGCCCGAGCGCGGGTGCACGAAGGCGGCGTACCCGTCGGGCAGCGCGATGGAGATCCCGGTGGGCAGTACGGCCCGCTCCCCGGGTTCCAGCTCGGCGGCCGCGGTGGTCACCAGGTCGCAGCCGGCGTCGCCGGGGTGACCGTAGGCGGGCAGGGGCACCTCGGGGTCGACGCGACGGATCAGCACGTCGACGTCGTAACGGGGTGCGTGGTTGTTCTGGGACATCAGGGGTTCACCTCGAAGGCGCGTGCGCGCCTGACCTGGTCCGGGTCGGCCATCGCCGCCCGGATCTCCTCGGGCCGACCGTTGTCGATGAAGTGGTCGACCTTCACCTCGACGAACAGGGCCTCGGCGCGTACGGCCACCGGACCCTGCGGGCCGCCTATCCTGCCGACGGCCTTGGAGTAGATCTTCCGCCCGGCGACGGCGGTGACCTCGGCCTCCAGGTGCAGCACGGTGTCCACGGGCACGGGCCGCACGAAGTCGGTCTCCAGCCGGCCTGTGACCGCGATGACGCGCAGCAGCCAGTTCAGGGAGCCGAGCGTCTCGTCCAGCGCGGTGGCCAGGACGCCGCCGTGGGCGAGCCCGGGAGCGCCCTGGTGAGCGGGCTTGACGGTGAACTCGGCGGTGACGCGCACGCCCTCACCCGCGCGGGCCTCCAGGTGGAGCCCGTGCGACTGCCCCTCGCCGCAGCCGAAACAGTGCTCGTAGTGCGCACCGAGGAGCTCACCGGGGGCCGGGGCATCGGGATGCCGGACCGGTGCGACGGCATCGGCCGGGGGCGTCAACGCTGTGTTTCGTCCACTCACAGCCGCAGACCTTACCCGCGCGGCTACCCGCCGGTCGCCTCGTGGGAGGCTTGCCCCCATGCAGCTCTCCCCCGCGCACCACGACGAACGCCTCTCCGCCCCCCGCGCCTGGTGGGGCATCGCCGCGCTGACCGGTCTGGCGTGCGCCCTGATGCTGCTCCCGCTGGGCGCGCTGCCGCCGCTGGCCGGGCTCGTCGGCGGCAGCGCGCTGGCGGGGATGCTGGTGAGTTCGTACGGTTCCGCGCGCGTGCGCGTGGTGAACGGGTCCCTGGCCGCGGGCGAGGCCCGGATCCCGGTGACGGCGCTGGGCGAGCCGGAGATCCTGGAGCCGGAGGAGGCCCGCGCCTGGCGCACGTACAAGGCCGACACCCGCGCGTTCATGCTGATGCGGAGCTACGTCCCGACGGCGGTCCGCATCGAGGTCACCGACCCGGCGGACCCGACCCCGTACGTCTACGTCTCCACCCGCGAGCCCCAGTCCCTGGCGGCGGCCATCCGCGCGGCGAAGACCGACTCCGCGGCCGCCTGAGACGGGAGCCGAATCCCAGCCCCGCCGGCGCCTGATACGCGGCGCCCGGTCCAACGGCGCCGCACCAAAATCCAGCCCCACCGGCGCTTGAGGCGCGGGGTCCGGGGCGGAGCCCCGGGAGGCAGGCTCAGTCCTCCTCGCGCTCCGGGCCCTCCAGCTCGGCCCTGGCGACCCCGGGAAGGGGCTGGAAGGGGGCGTCAGGGGGCGGAGCCTCCGGCAGGGCGCCCCAGGGCACGGCACGCCGCCGCAGGTCACCACGCACCTTCTCGGCGAGTTTCCGCGTGTCGCGGCGGTTCATGACCGCTCCGACCGCCGCACCCACCATGAACGGCATGAGGTTGGGCAGGTTGCGGAACATCCGCTTCATGATCTGCTGGCGCAATTCGCGCTTCATCTGCCCGCCGAGCGCCGCGTTCAGCGTCGTCGGCTTTGTCAGGTCGATCCCGCGTTCCTCGGTCCAAGCCGTGAGGTAGGCGTGACTGCGGTCCTTCAGGGCGCCGGGCGGCCGCTGTCCGTAGACCTCGTGGAGTTCGGCGACGAGCTTCAGCTCGATCGCGGCCACGGCGGTGATCTCCGCGGCCAGCTCCGCCGGCATCGCGGGCGGAACCGGCAGCATCGCCGCGGCGCCGATGCCCGCGCCGACGGTCGACGTGGCATGGGCGGCCCCGGAGATCAGCTTGTCGGCCAGCTGATCGGGATCAAGGCCCGGGAACTGCGCGCGCAGGGTCGCGAGGTCCCGAACCGGAACGCGCGGTGCGTTCTCGATGATGCGCTCGGTGATGTACAGGGCGGCGGCCTTGGCGCTTTCGCCGCCCTTGCGCACACCGTTCTTGACGGCTTGCATCCGACCCGCCCCGGGCTTGTCCCGGGACCCCTCGTCGGCCGCTGGGGCCGACGGCACCGCCTCCACGGCGCCGGAGGGCACGGCGGTCCCTTCGGAGGCCGAGGCGCCGGAGGCACCGGGGCCCGTTTCCGGGCCCGTGGCCGCCTGCGTCTCCGCCGGACCGCCAGATTTCCGGAAGCGTCGCTTCCGAAAGGGCGTCGAGCCGGTCACGGCCGAGGCCTCAGTCGCAGTCGCGGCAGATCGGCTGGCCGTTCTTCTCCCGTGCCAGCTGGCTGCGGTGGTGCACCAGGAAGCAGCTCGTGCAGGTGAACTCATCGGCCTGCTTGGGAAGGACCCGGACGGCCAGTTCCTCATTGGAAAGGTCCGCGCCGGGCAGCTCCAGGCTTTCGGCGCCGTCGAAGTCCTCGACATCTACGGTCGAAGAGGACTTCTCGCTGCGCCGTGCCTTCAGCTCCTCGATGCTGTCGTTGTCGACGTCATCGTCGGTCTTGCGTGGGGTGTCGTAGTCCGTTGCCATTTTTTCGCTCTCCCCCTCTGGGATTTAGCGGTGTCTCAGCGCACGTAACGCGCGAGAGGCCGGACTTGTGCCCGACCTGAGGCGGAGATTTTGCCTCACATCAAGGTCTGTTACTCAATCGACACCCAGCCGCGCACCCGAAGGGGCTTGTAGCTGGGATGACGACCGGGACCGTACACGGTCCGGGGGCCGTCTTGCACAAACGCCACCCCGTGTATTTCCCGCCATCAGGGGGGCCGGAAACCCGGACTTCCCGGGCTTTCCGGCCGCCCCAAGGTCACTGAACGCACATGACCCGCCACTCGACAATGTGATCGATCACACAGATACCACCGGTCGCCACTCCCTGCCATTCCGCTGACAGCGAACACGGCCCCTGGTGGATCAAAGGGGCAACGTGACGCGCATCACGAGGCCACCGCCCTCGCGGGGGGTCGCCAGGATGCGTCCGCCGTGTGCGCGCGCCACGGAGCGCGCGATGGACAGGCCGAGCCCCACACCCTTGTCGCTGCCCGTTCGCTCCGTACGCAGCCGTCTGAAGGGCTCGAAGAGGTTGTCCACCTCGTACGCGGGAACAACGGGACCCGTGTTCGATACGAGGAGCACCGCCTGGCCGTGCTGGACCTCGGTCGTGACCTCCACCCAGCCGCCCTCCGGCACGTTGTACCGGACGGCGTTCTGCACCAGGTTGAGGGCGATCCGCTCCAGCAGGACGCCGTTGCCCTGGACCACGGCCAGCGCGCGCTCGCCGCGGATCTCCACGCCCTTCGCCGCCGCCTCCCCGCGCGCCTGGTCGATGGCGCGCGAGGCGACCTCCGCCAGGTCGACCGGTTTGCGCTCGACGATCTGGTTCTCGCTGCGGGCCAGCAGCAGCAGGCCCTCGACCAGCTGCTCGCTGCGCTCGTTGGTGGCCAGCAGCGTCTTGCCCAGCTGCTGGAGCTCCACCGGCGCCCCCGGGTCCGACAGGTGCACCTCCAGCAACGTCCGGTTGATGGCCAGCGGGGTCCTCAGCTCGTGCGAGGCGTTGGCCACGAAGCGCTGCTGGGCCGTGAAGGCCCGCTCCAGGCGGTCCAGCATCTCGTCGAAGGTGTCGGCGAGCTCCTTCAGCTCGTCGTCCGGCCCGTCCAGCTCGATCCGCCGGGTCAGGTCGGAGCCGACCACGCGCCGGGCGGTACGGGTGATCTTGCCCAGCGGCGAGAGCACCCGGCCGGCCATCGCGTAGCCGAAGGCGAACGCGATGATGCTGAGGCCCAGCAGGGCCATCAGCGAGCGGCGCAGCAGGTCGTCCAGCGCGCGCTTGCGCTGGTCGAGGATGCACTGCCCGATCGCGGCGTTGAACTGGTCGATCGACTGGTGCACGCCCACCCCGGAACAGGTGGTGCTGGAGACCTCGACCTGCTGACCCCCGACGATCTTGAACGGGAGCGCGTTGCCCTCCCGGAGGGCCTGCGCGGCCAGCAGGTAGATGATCGACAGCAGCAGGATCCCGGCGATCAGGAACATGCCGCCGTACAGCAGCGTGAGCCGTATCCGGATGGTCGGTCTCAGCCAAGGGAAGGGACCCTCGGGCTGGCCGGGGTCCCAGGTCGGTTTCGGTGGCGCCGCCGGTGGCGCCGGGGTCGCGGCCACCGGATCAGATCCGGTATCCGGAGCCGGGCACGGTCACGATGACGGGCGGCTCCCCGAGCTTGCGGCGCAGCGTCATCACGGTCACCCGGACCACGTTGGTGAAGGGGTCGGTGTTCTCGTCCCAGGCCTTCTCCAGCAGCTGCTCGGCGGAGACCACGGTCCCCTCGCTGCGCATGAGCACCTCCAGCACCGCGAACTCCTTCGGCGCCAGCTGCACTTCCCTGCCCTCCCGGAAGACCTCGCGCCGGTTGGGGTCCAGCTTGATCCCGGCCCGCTCCAGGACGGGCGGCAGCGCCACGGTCGTACGCCGCCCCAGCGCCCGGACGCGGGCGGTCAGCTCGGTGAAGGCGAAGGGCTTGGGCAGGTAGTCGTCCGCCCCCAGCTCCAGGCCCTCGACCCGGTCGCTCACGTCGCCGGAGGCGGTGAGCATGAGCACACGGGTGGGCATGCCGAGCTCGATGATCCGCCGGCAGACGTCGTCCCCGTGGACCAGAGGAAGGTCCCGGTCGAGCACGACCACGTCGTAGTCGTTCACCCCGACGCGCTCCAGGGCAGCGGCGCCGTCGTACACGACGTCCACGGCCATGGCCTCCCGGCGCAGGCCGGTGGCCACCGCATCGGCGAGCAGTTGCTCGTCCTCGACGACGAGTACGCGCACGTCGTTTCCTTCCTTCGAGCCCAGAAGGGCACACGTGTATTGCGCCTCCATCCTGCCGGTTTCCGCCGTAAACCGGCTGTAAGGCGTCCCTCGGAGCCCTCGGCGGACACGTGTACGGGGGTGGACACGGCGTGTGGATGAGGTGGAGGTGAGGATTCCCTCGTCTTACGAGGTTTCTGGGCCCAGGGTGCCGGGGAGGACGTGAGAACACCCCAACCACTCCCTGACGGCGGACTGCCCGTGCTCTCCGCCGCCGACCCACGAAGAGGGGGCGCACCCACCATGGACGCATTCACCGCGGGTCTTCTGCAGCGCATCAAAGCCACGCAGTCGGACCTCAGCAAGGCCCGTGAGACGGGCGACGACTACCTCGCGGATGTGGAGCAGGCCGAGCTGGAAGATCTCCAGCGGCTCGCCGCGGAACACGGCGTGCCCGTGTCCGCCGCCTGACCCCTCAGCACCCGGCCCCAGCCCGACCGGACCCCGGCCGCCGTTTTCGGCTGCCGGGGTCCGTTTTCATGTCCGGGTCCCATGTCCGGGCTGCATGTCCGGACGGGGCGTCAGTCGTGCCAGGCCCCGGTTTCCTCCAGCAGCGGCTGGAGCGAGGCGAAGACGGCCGGGGAGGCCGCCAGGGCCAGCTCGCCCGAGGCCGGTTCCCCGGGCCGCCCGCCGGTGAGGGCCCCCGCCTCACGGGCGATCAGGTCGCCCGCGGCGAGGTCCCAGGGGTTCAGCCCGCGCTCGTAGTACCCGTCGAGGCGCCCCGCGGCGACGTCGCACAGGTCGAGCGCCGCCGATCCGCCGCGCCGGACGTCCCGCACCAGCGGGATGATCCGCCGGGCGACCTCGGCCTGGTGGGCCCGCCGGGTCTGGACGTACGCGAACCCGGTGCCGATCAGCGCCCGGTCCAGCGGCGCGGCCGGCCGGCACGCGAGCCGGGCCGACCCCAGCCAGGCCCCGCCGCCGAGCACCGCGTGGTACGTCTCCCCGCGCATCGGGGCCGCCACCACCCCGGCCACCGTCTCGCCCCGGTACTCGGCGGCGATGGACACGCCCCAGCTGGGCAGCCCGTAAAGGTAGTTGACGGTGCCGTCCAGCGGGTCGACGACCCAGCGGACCCCGCTGGTACCGGGCACGTCGGCGCCCTCCTCACCCAGCAGCCCGTCCTCGGGCCGCCGTTCGGCGAGGATCCCGGTGATCAGCTTCTCGGCCGCGATGTCCATCTCGGTCACCACGTCGACCGGGCTGGACTTGGTCGCCGCCACGGCCAGGTCCGCGGGGCGGCCGTCGCGCAGCAGCTCCCCGGCCCGCCGGGCGGCTTCCAGGCCCACGTACAGCAGTTCGGCCTTCAGTTCTTCGGAGATCAAGGTCCCGCTCCCTACGCGTACGGACTGTCGGCGCCCGCGGCCGCGGGCCGGGGCTCGCGCGCCGGGCAGCAGCCCACGGCGCAGAGGTCGTGACCGGCTCCGAGCAGCCCGAGCGCGCACCGCCGGACGCCCTCGCCGCGTTCGGCGGCGGCCCGCTCCAGCACGAGGTCGCGTACGGCCGCCGCGAACCGCGGGTCCGCGCCGACGGTCGCGGAGCGGGCGACGGGCAGACCCAGCTCGGCGGCCTTCGCCGTGGCCTCGGTGTCGAGGTCGTACAGGACCTCCATGTGGTCGGAGACGAACCCGATCGGGACCATCACCGCCGCCGGGGCGCCGGCGGCGTCCAGGGCCTCCAGGTGCTCGCAGATGTCCGGTTCCAGCCAGGGGATGTGCGGGGCGCCGCTGCGCGACTGGTAGACGAGCTCCCAGGGCAGCTCGGTGCCCGTCTCCGCGCGGACCGCGTCGGCGATCACCTTGGCGACGTCCAGGTGCTGCTTGACGTAGGCCCCGCCCTCGCCGTGCTCCTCGGCCGGGCCCGAGGCGTCGGCGGCCGCGGTCGGGATGGAGTGGGTGGTGAAGACCAGGTGGGCGCCGTCGCGCACCGCGTCCGGGAGCCCGGCGAGCGAGGCGAGCACGCCGTCGATCATGGGCTGTACGAAGCCGGGGTGGTTGAAGTAGTGCCGCAGCTTGTCCACCCGGGGCAGCTCGGCCACGCCCTCCGCTTCGAGGGCGGCCAGCGCGTCGGCGAGGTTCTCGCGGTACTGGCGGCAGCCCGAGTACGAGGCGTAGGCGCTGGTGGCGAGGACGGCGATGCGGCGGCGGCCGTCGGCGACCATCTCCCGCAGCACGTCGGTCAGGTACGGGGCCCAGTTCCGGTTGCCCCAGTACACCGGCAGGTCCAGCCCGTGCCCGGCGAAGTCCTTGCGCAGGGCGTCCAGCAGTGCGCGGTTCTGCCCGTTGATGGGGCTGACCCCGCCGAAGCCGAAGTAGTGCTGTCCGACCTCCTTCAGCCGCTCGCGCGGGATGCCGCGCCCGCGCGTGACGTTCTCCAGGAACGGCACGACGTCGTCGGGTCCCTCGGGGCCGCCGAAGGACAGCAGCAGGAGGGCGTCGTAGGGGGCGGCGAGGCCTTCGGCCACGGGCGCGTCGGGGGCACGGAGCTGGTCTGACATGCCTCGAATCCTGCCACCCGGCGTCCGCCGGGGAGAACCGCCCGGTCCGCATCCCGGACGCGCCACAGGTAAGGTGACCCTAAGTTCCAGCGGCCCGAGCGGAAACGTTCCGGCCGTTCCCCGTGCGGGTGCCGTATCGGCGGTCGTAACCTGTATGGGCCGTTGACGTCCCTTACGGAGACACCTTGCCTAGTCCCTATCGCGCGATCTTCGCGGCCCCCGGCACCAAGGGGTTCAGCGCCGCCGGCCTCATAGGCCGGCTGCCGATCTCCATGGTGGGCGTCGGCATCCTGACCATGATCTCGGAGATCACCGGCCGCTACGCGATGGCCAGCGCCCTCACCGGCACCCTCGCGCTGGCGGCCGCCGTCATCGGCCCCCAGGTCTCCCGGCTGGTGGACCAGTACGGGCAGCGGCGGGTCCTGCGCCCCGCGACGCTGATCTCCGTCGCCGCGGTCGCGGGCCTCCTGCTGGCCGCCGCGAACGGCCTCCCCGACTGGACCCTCTTCGTCTTCGCCGCCATCGCGGGCTGCGTCCCGAGCGTCGGATCGATGGTCCGCGCCCGCTGGACCACCCTCTACCGGGACTCGCCCCGCGAGCTGCACACCGCGTACTCCTTCGAGTCCGTGGTCGACGAGGTCTGCTTCATCTTCGGCCCCATCCTCGCCATCGGGCTCTCCACCACCTGGTTCCCCGAGGCGGGCCCGCTGATCGCGGCCGTCTGCCTGCTCGTCGGCGTCTGGCTGCTCACCGCCCAGCGCTCCACCGAACCCGCGCCGCACCCGCGCGACGAGCGGACGCGGCGCACCTCCGCCCTGCGCTCCCCCGGCCTCCAGGTGCTGACGGCCACCTTCGTGGCGACCGGCGCGATCTTCGGCTCCATCGACGTGTCCACCCTGGCCTTCGCCGAGGAGCAGGGCCACAAGGCCTCCGCCAGCTTCATCCTGGCCATCTGGGCGGCCGGATCCTGCCTGGCGGGCATCGTCTTCGGCCTGCTCCATCTCAAGGGCCGGACCGAACGCAGGTGGGTACTGGGCATCTGTGCGATGGCCGTGAGTATGATCCCCCTCCTACTGGCCGGGAACCTTCCGTTTCTGGCCGTGGCGCTCTTCGTCTCGGGCCTCGCCATCGCTCCCACGATGATCACCACGATGGCCCTGATCGAAGCGCACGTACCACGCGCGAAGCTCACCGAGGGCATGACCTGGATCAGCACCGGCCTGGCGGTCGGGGTCGCGGTCGGCTCCTCCGTGACCGGTCTCGTCATCGACGCGGCCGGCGCCCAGCGCGGATACGTCGTCTCGATCGCGTCGGGAGCCGCCGCGGCGGCGGTGGCGTTCGCGGGTTACCGCCGGCTGACGAGGCCGGCGCAAGGGGAGGAGCCTTCCACCGATGGCGACGGGGACAGCAGCGCAGAAACACCGGCAGACCACGTGGCGTAACTGGGCGGGCAACGTGAGCGCCACGCCCGCGCGCGTGGTGAGCCCGACCTCGGTCGGGGAGCTCCGGGAGGCGGTCCGCCGGGCCGCCGGGGAGGGACTGCGGGTGAAGGCGGTCGGCACCGGCCACTCCTTCACCGCGGCGGCGGCGACCGACGGAGTGCTCGTACGGCCTCAGGCCCTGACCGGGATCCAGTCGGTCGACCGCACCGCCGGGACGGTCACGGTGGCGGCCGGCACGGTCCTGAAGGACCTCAACCTGGCCCTGGCCGCGCAGGGCCTCTCGCTCACGAACATGGGCGACATCATGGAGCAGACGGTGTCGGGCGCCGCGAGCACCGGCACGCACGGCACGGGCCGCGACTCGGCCTCCATAGCCGCCCAGATCCGCGCCCTGGAGCTGGTCACCGCGGACGGACAGGTCCTGGCGTGCTCCGAGAAGGAGAACCCTGAGGTCTTCGCCGCCGCCCGGCTCGGCATCGGCGCCCTGGGCATCGTCACCTCGCTCACCTTCGCGGTGGAGCCGCTCTTCTTCCTGACCGCCCGTGAGGAGCCCATGGCCTTCGACCGGGTGACCGCCGAGTTCGACCAGCACGTCGCGGAGAACGAGCACTTCGAGTTCTACTGGTTCCCGCACACGGGCAACTGCAACACCAAGCGCAACAACCGCAGCCAGGGCCCGGCCGCCCCGCCCGGCGCCCTGAGCGCCTGGGTCGAGGACGAACTGCTGTCCAACGGGGTCTTCCAGGCCGTCAACTCGCTGGGCCGCGCGCTCCCGGCGACCGTCCCCGCCATCGCCCGGGTCGCCAGCCGCGCCCTGTCGGCGCGCACCTACACGGACATCCCGTACAAGGTGTTCACCAGCCCGCGCCGGGTGCGTTTCGTGGAGATGGAGTACGCCCTTCCGCGCGAGCGGCTCGTCGAGGCGCTGCGGGAACTCAAGGCGATGGTCGACCGCTCCCCGCTGCGGATCAGCTTCCCGGTGGAGGTGCGCACGGCTCCGGCCGACGACATCACCCTGTCCACGGCCTCGGGCCGGGAGACCGCGTACATCGCGGTGCACATGTACAAGGGCACCCCGTACCAGGCCTACTTCACGGCCGCGGAGCGCATCTTCACCGCGCACGGCGGGCGGCCGCACTGGGGCAAGGTGCACACGCGGGACGCGGAGTACTTCGCCGAGGTCTACCCGCGCTTCGGGGAGTTCACCGCGCTGCGCGACCGGCTTGACCCGGACCGGGTGTTCGGCAACGACTACCTGCGGCGCGTGCTCGGGGCCTGAGCCCGCCCGGCCGGTCAGGGAGCGCTCAGGCCGCCCTGCTCCAGGCCGTCCGCGCCCTGCCCGGTGCCGGAGCCCGTGCCGGAGCCGCTGCCGGTGCCCGTTCCCGAGCCGCCGGTACCGGGCGTCGGGGCGGGCGGGGTGACGGGCTTGGAGGGCGTGGCGCCCGGGGAGGCCGGCGGGCTCGGCGTCACCGGCGGCGTCGGGCTCCCCGAGGGCGTCGTGCCCGGGGCGGGGCTGTGGCCGCCCGTGCCTCCCGAGGTGGAAGGGCTCGGGGAGGTCCCGGAACCGGGGCTCTTCCCGTCCTTCTCCCCCCGCTCGCCCGAACCGCCGCCGTCCCGTTCCTTCTCGGACGGGGACGGACGGTGGTCGGGGGCCTTGCGGGAGCCGGCCGACAGCAGGGTGCCGCCGTCGCTGCTGATCGAGGTGCCGGCGACGGCCTCGTAGGTCCCGAGGCCGCCGATGGCCAGGGCGAAGGCCGCCCCGGAGGCCACCGCCGTGCGCTTCCAGCCCCGTACGCGGGTGCCGTGCACGGTGCCCTCGCCGAACTCCCCCGAGGGGTGCGCGGCATCCGCGTACTCCCCTGCGCCGGGCAGCGGCACCTGGCGGGCCTTCGGGCGGGCGCTCTCGCGCAGCTGGTCGCCGGTGCGCCGGAAGACGTGCTGGATGACCGGGCCGCCGGCCGTGGCGACCACGCTCACCACGCCGGCGCCGAGGATGGTCCCGTAGACACCCAGCTTCGAGGCGAGCAGGGCCGCCGCCACGGTCGCCAGGGAGGAACCCGCGATCTGGGCGACGCTCAGATCGAGCTTCCCGCCCTCGGACTTCTCCGGTTCGCTTTCCCGCGCCGCCTTCTGACCCATCGCCATCCCCTGTGCGTCCTGCCTCTCGTGCTTCTCCTCTTCCAGCAGTTACTGACACCTGAACGAAAGGGATAGTTCCGGTTCTGCGGATTCTGTGAAGCAAGACACCCGAAAACGGACGCGCGTGCAGGTGGGCCCCGCCACGGGCCCGATTCCGGGCAGCCCAACTCCCGCCGCCCGGGACAAGTTCGGCGGCGCGGCGGTCCACCCAGGTGGCCCGAATGGAGTACTGTGGCGAGCCCTGGGGCCGTCCTTCCTTACGGATGTCCGGACTCGGGAGAGGGGGCCGGCTGATGGAAAAACGGCACTCAAGACCGGTGATGCCGCGGTATCGCACGGGCTCCTGCTGCGCACAGTAACCACGCGGTCACTGTGCGTGCCCAACAGGTAACCGTGCCATAACGTCGATCAAGGGCGCTTGCCCGACACGCCGGTTTAACTCGGCAAGGTTGTGGCAGGCTGCACCCGGGCAGGCCACACTCGACTAGCGGAAGCAGCGACGCACGTGACGTCGGCAGGCACCACCCGGGAGGTCCCCATGCCCGAACTGCGTGTCGTGGCCGTCTCAAATGACGGAACACGACTGGTGCTCAAGGCTGCGGACAGCACGGAGTACACGCTTCCGATCGACGAGCGTCTACGGGCTGCCGTACGCAACGACCGTGCGCGCCTGAACCAGATCGAGATCGAGGTGGAGAGCCACCTCCGCCCCCGCGACATCCAGGCCCGCATACGGGCCGGCGCCTCCGCGGAGGAGGTCGCTCAGCTCGCCGGCATCCCGGTCGACCGGGTCCGCCGCTTCGAGGGTCCCGTCCTGGCCGAGCGCGCCTTCATGGCGGAGCGGGCCCGCAAGACCCCCGTACGGCGTCCCGGCGAGAACACCGGACCGCAGCTCGGCGAAGCCGTGCAGGAACGGCTCACCTTGCGCGGGGCCGACAAGGACTCCGTCCAGTGGGACTCCTGGCGCCGCGACGACGGCACCTGGGAGGTCCTGCTGGTCTACCGGGTGGCCGCCGAAGCGCACTCGGCCAGCTGGACGTACGACCCGCCGCGCCGGCTGGTCGTGGCCGTGGACGACGAGGCGCGCTCCCTGATCGGCGAGTCGGACGACCTGCCGTCGACCCCGGAGCCGAGCTTCCCCTTCGTCCCGAGGATCGCCCGCCTGCCCCGCGACCGGCCGCTGGACCGGGCCCTCGACCGGCAGCTGGAGCGGCCCGACCCCCGGTCCGCGCCCGCACCGGAACCCGAGGAGGAACGGGACACGCTGACCAGCCTGCTGGAAGCGGTCCCGAGCTTCCGGGGGGACATGGTGGTCCCGGACCGGACCGACCGCGGCGCCGAGCCCCCCGCCGAGGAGCCCGAGAGCGAGGAGCCCCCGGCCGCGGCGGCGTCGGCCGGCGCCGGATCGGCGTACGCGGACGTGCTGATGCCTCGTACCGTCGCGGGCCATCGCGAACGTCTCACCGGCACGACGGACCGTCAGGCCGAGGCCGACGGGGTACGGCCCGGGCGCCGCGCGGCGGTGCCCAGCTGGGACGAGATCGTCTTCGGGACCCGGCGCAAGAAGCAGGAGTAGGAGCTGCGGGGTCACTGCAAGAGAAGGCTTCTTGATGAGGGTACGGGAGTCGAAATGTGCCCACGATGGACATTTTCCCTC